>JAQGJZ010000154.1 GCA_028290385.1 Enterovirga sp. | reverse complement strand
AGGGAAAGGGCGCCGACGTCCCGATCGCGTCCAACGAAACGGTGGAAGGCCGGGCCAAGAACCGGCGCGTCGAAATCCTGATCCCTCGAAGCGCGTGAGCTCGTGACATGACCGTCGCAGCTCGCGGGAGGGTGCCCGCATGAACTGGAAGACCTGGCTCACTTACGCGGTCACGCTGATCGGCGCGCTCGCGCTGGCGGCGCTGGTCTGGTTTGCCGGCCCGCTCATCGCGATCGGCGAAATGCGGCCGCTCGCGGGCTTCTGGATCGCGCTCGCGATCTGCGCCGCGATCCTCCTCGCGGCGCTTGGCTATATCGGGCACGACATCTGGAAGCGGCGGCGCGCGGCCCGCGCCATCGAGGAGGCGCTCGCGGGCTCGGACGAGACCACGAGCGACGGCGCGGTCCTGGGCGAGGCGATGCGGGACGCGCTCGCCACGCTGAAGAAGGCGCGCGGCAAGGGCAATTATCTCTACGAGCTTCCCTGGTACGTCATCATCGGGCCGCCCGGCTCGGGCAAGACGACGGCGCTGGTCAATTCGGGGCTCAAGTTCCCGCTGATCAGCGGCAAGACGCCCGAGGCGGTCGCGGGCATCGGCGGCACGCGCTACTGCGATTGGTGGTTCACCGAAGACGCCGTGCTGATCGACACGGCCGGGCGCTACACGACGCAGGATTCCGACAGCAAGGCGGACCGGACGAGCTGGCTCTCGTTTCTCGACCTGCTCAAGCGGAACCGGCCGCGGCAGCCGATCAATGGCGTGCTCATCGCCATCAGCCTCGACGACCTGCTCGGCGCGAGCGAGGGCGAGGTCGAGGCGCATGCCAACGCGATCCGCAAGCGGCTGCTGGAGCTGCACGAGCGGCTCGGGGTCGATTTCCCGGTCTATGCCCTGTTCACCAAGGCCGACCTGGTCGCGGGCTTCATGGAGTTCTTCGGCCACCTGTCCGAGCCGGACCGCCGCATGGTCTGGGGCCACACCTTCCAGACCGCGGACAAGACCCGCAACATGATCGGCGAGGTGCCGGCCGAGTTCGACGCGCTCGTGGCGCGGATGAACGAGTGGCTGCCCGACCGCCTGCAGGAGGAGCCGAACCCGACGGCCCGCGTCGTGATGTTCGGCTTCCCGAGCCAGATGGCCGCGACGAAGGCACACGTCGTCGACTTCCTGAACAAGGTCTTCGAACCGAGCCGCTATCACGCAAAAGCGACCCTGCGCGGCTTCTACCTCACGTCGGGCACGCAGCAGGGGACGCCCATTGACCAGCTGATCGGCGCGCTGTCCCGCTCCTTCGGGTCGGAGGACATGGCGGCCGCGAGCTATTCCGGCCTCGGCAAGAGCTTCTTCCTCACCGACCTCCTCAGGAAGGTGGTGATCGGGGAAGCCGGATGGGTTTCGACCAACCGCGCGGCCGTGCGGCGGGCGACGATCATGCGGGTCGCCGGCTACGCCTCGATCGCGCTCGTATCGGCAACGCTCGTGGGCCTGTGGTGGACGAGCTACCTGCGCAACAACCAGCTCATCCAGCAATCCAACACGCAGCTCACGAAATACCGCGGCGAGGCGACGGACGTGCTGCGCGAGACCGTGGTGGCGGATCGCAATTTCGCGAAGGTGCTGCCGCTCCTCAACACCCTGCGCTATCTGCCGACCGGCTACGCGGTCCGGGAGGACGGCACGCCCGTGCTCGCCACGATGGGCCTCAGTCAGCGCGAGCGCCTGCAATCGGCCTCGGAGACCACCTACCACACGGCGCTCGAGCGCATGTTCCGGTCGCGGCTGATCTTCCGGATGGAGGAGCTGCTCGAGGCGAACAGGACCAACCCGGGCTTCATCTACGAGGCGCTCAAGGTCTACCTGATGCTCGGCGGCCGGCCCGAAGCGCCGCCCGACCGCGACCTCATCATCAACTGGATGCGCCGGGACTGGGCGGAGACGCTGTATCCGGGCGCCGGCTTCGCCAAGGGCCGTGAGCTGCTGGAGCAGCACCTGGTCGCGATGCTCGACCTGGAGGACGGATCGGCGCCCCTCGTCACGATCAACCAATCGCTGGTGGAGGATTGCCAGCGCACGCTTGCCCGGCTCAGCGTTGCGGAGCGCACCTACGAGTTGCTGAAATCCGACGCGCGCGTCGCGACCCAGCGCGACTGGACCGCGCTCAAGGCCGGCGGCCCGGATGCGAGCGTCGTGTTCGAGGCGCCGGGCGGGGGCGACCTCGATTCCGTCCGCGTCCCGTTTTTCTTCACCTATGACGGCTTCTTCGAAGCCTTTATCGACCGCTTCGGGGACGTGGCGGAGGTTGCCGATCGCGACCGCTGGGTCCTCGGCGCGGCCGGGCAGCAGCAGGCCTACACGGCACAATACGGCTCGCTCTTCACCGACCTCCTGAAGATCTACGCTCGGGAGTTCGTGCCGGCCTGGCTTGGCGCCCTGAACAGGCTGAAGCTGCGCCCGCTCGCGACGGACAAGCCGCGCTACACGGCGCTGCAGGCCGTCTCGGCCCCGACCTCCCCGCTGAAGCAGATCGTCGAGTCCCTCCGGGACGAGACGCGGCTGACGCGCGAGCGGCCGGCCAACCGACCGGGCGGGGGCAAGCCCGGACAGGAGGCCGTCGATCCGCGGACCGGGAAGGCCAAGGCAACCGTTGCCGAGGCAGGCATGCGGGCCGCCGAAGCGCGAGCCGGGGCCATTCTGCCCTCGAGCGCGGCCAACACGGCCTCGGCGCTGGGCCGGATCGCGCTTGGTGGCAGCGGCCGGCCGGCCGGCGGTGCCG
>JAQGJZ010000137.1 GCA_028290385.1 Enterovirga sp. | reverse complement strand
CCGCCATCTCATCCCGATCGAGGCGTCGATCGCCGCGGGCGCCCTCGGGGCCGTGCTCGTCGCCGTCTACGTGCGGCATTCCCTCCGGGTCCCCTTCCCGCTCGTCGACCTGACCCTCCTGAAGCTTCCGACCATGCGCAACGGCATGATCGGCGGGGTGCTGTTCCGCATCGGGGTCGGCGCGATACCCTTTCTGCTGCCGCTCATGTTTCAGCTCGGGTTCGGGCTGAGCCCGCTCCATTCGGGGCTCCTGACCTTCGCGTCCGCGGCGGGCGCGATGGTCATGAAGGGGCTCGCGGCCCGCATCCTGAAGGTGTTCGGGTTCCGACAGGTTCTGGTCTGGAACGCCGCCATCGCGTCGGCCTTCATCGCGGCCAACGGCCTGTTCCAGCCGAACACGCCGGCGCTCGTCGTGCTGTCCGTGCTGCTCGTCGGCGGCTGCTTCCGCTCGCTGCAGTTCACGAGCCTCAACACGATCGTTTACGCGGAGGTGCCGAGCGACCGCATGAGCGGGGCGACCAGCCTCGTCAGCGTGACGCAGCAGGTGGCGTTGAGCGGCGGAATCGCGGTTGGCGCGGGCGTGCTGCAGATCGTGAGCCAGGTCGGGCACGGGACCCAGCTCTCGGCGGGCGACTTCTGGCCCGCCTTCCTCGCCGTGGGCCTCATCTCGGCGAGCTCCGCCTTCTTCTTCGCGCGGCTCGATCCGGATGCCGGGGCCGAGATGGCGGGCCGCGAGGCGATCCGCGCCAAGCCGATGGCTGAGAGCGTCTAGGCCGGCTCGTCGGAGGCCGGCTCCGCCCCGCCCCGGAACCCGGTCGCGAGAACGTACAGCTCCGACGAGTCGGAGCGGCTGGCCGCGGGCTTCACATGCCGGACCTGCGCAAAGTCGCGCTTGAGGTCGGCCAGAAGCGTGTTCTCCGTGCCGCCCTGCAGGACTTTTGCGACGAACGCGCCGCCGGGCTCCAGCACGGCGCGGGCGAACTCCGCCGCGGCCTCCGCGAGCCCCATGATCTTCAGGTGGTCGGTCTTCTTGTGGCCCGTGGCGTTGGCGGCCATGTCGGACATCACGACATCGGCCCCGCTGCCGAGCATGGCTTTGAGCCGCTCGGGCGCCGCTTCGTCCATGAAGTCGAGGATCTCGAAATCGACGCCGGGAAGCGGATCCATGTCGAGAAGGTCGATCCCGACCACCCGGCCCTTGCCGGTCTGCCGGCCGACCCTTTGGGCCGCGACCTGCGACCAGCCGCCCGGGGCGGCACCGAGGTCCACGACCCGGCTGCCCGACTTCAGCAGCCGAAACTTGTCGTCGATCTCCAGCAGCTTGTAGGCGGCGCGGGAGCGATAGCCGTCGCGCTTGGCGCGCGCGACATACGGATCGTTGAGCTGCCGCTCGAGCCAGGCGCGCTGGGAGGGCGTGCGGTTCCCGCCCTTCCTGACCTTCTGCCGCCCTGCAGCCTTCAGACCGCTCTTGCCCTTGTCTGCGCTCAAGCCGAACCCCGGCGCGTCCAGACCCTGTCCTCGCGCATCATGCTCATCAAAAGACCTTCGCGGAGCCCACGATCCGCGATCCGAAGATAGGGCGCCGGAAAAGCGCGCCGGATCGCCTCGAGGATCGCGCAGCCGGCAAGGACGAGATCGGCCCGGTCCCGTCCGATGCAGGGATTCTGCGCCCTTTGATCGATATTGGTTTCCAGCAGCCGGTCAATGACCGCCGAGATCTCGTCGTCCCGCATCCACATGCCGTCCACCCGGCGCCGGTCATAGCGCTCGAGCCCGAGATGGATGCCGCCGACCGTGGTGACGGTGCCCGAGGTGCCCAGGAGGTGGAAATTCGGCGAGGCCGCGGCGGCACCCGCCTTCAGCGCGAAGGGCAGAAGCCGCCCCGACACCTCGTCCACCATGTCCTCGAAGACGGAGGACGTGACGCGGCGCCCGCCATGCCGCTCCGCCAGCGTCACGACGCCGACCGCGAGCGAGTCCCAGGCGCGGATCCGTTCGCTCGGGCACGGGAGGGAGGAGCCCGTCTGCCCGTCGAGCCAGGCGACCTCGGTCGAGCCGCCGCCGATGTCGAAAATGATGACGGAGCCCGCCTTCGGGTGCGCGAGGGAGGCGCAGCCCATGACGGCGAGCGTCGCCTCGGTCTGGCGGTCCACGATCTCGATATCGATCCCGACCTCGCTGCGGACCCGCTGGATGAAGGCGAGGCCGTTGGAGGCGAGGCGGCACGCCTCGGTGGCGATGAGCCGGGAGCGGACGACGTTGCGGGCCTCGATCTTGGCCCGGCAGACCCGCAGGGCCGAGATCGTGCGGTCGATCGCGTCCTCGTTCAGGGTGTCGCCGAGGCCGAGCCCCTCCCCCAGGCGGACGATCCGGGAAAACGCATCGACGACGCGGAACTCGTGGTACGACGGTTCGGCGATCAGCAGCCGGCAATTGTTCGTGCCGAGGTCGAGCGCGGCATAGGCGCGGGCCGCCCGCCGAACCTCCTGGCCGTGCCCATTGCGCGAGACAGAACGCCGAGGCGCCGGCGTGTGATCGTCGGCGGCACGTTGTGCCCGCTCGGATGCACCGGCCTGGGCGAGTTGTCCGCCTCCATCCTGCACGGTCGCAAATTCCTGAACACGTGAGCGAGTGCCCGCGCGTATGAGTTCAACCAATGTAACAATGGTATTGTGATCGTGCCAAGCTGAAACTCCCAGGGGGTGTGATCGACACCCGCGCCCTTGCGGAGGCCCATGCACGGGCTATGAGGCCGGGACGGAGGCTCCGCCATGACCACGCACGCCCGTTTTCCCGCGATCGGGACGCCCTCCCAGACCTCGCCGTACTTCGGCGAAGAGCACGCGATGCTGCGCGAGCAGGTGCGCCGCTTCGTGGACGAAGAGGTGAAGCCGAACGGCCTCGCCTGGGAGGAGCAGGGCTTCGTGCCGCGGGCCGTGCTCCGGCGCATGGGCGAGCTCGGCTTCCTCGGCATCCGCTATTCTGCGGAGTTCGGCGGTTCGGAGCTCGATACGCTGGCGACCGTGGTGCTTGCGGAGGAGCTCGGCCGCTCCACCTTCTCGGGTTTCGCCATTACCGTCCTGGTTCACACCGACATGGCCTCGGTCCATGTCGCGAATGCCGGCTCGCCGGAGCAGCGCGCCGCGCACATGGCCGACATCGTCGCCGGCCGAAAGATCTGCGCGGTCGCCATCACCGAGCCGGGGGCCGGGTCGGACGTGAAGGGCATCCGCACCCGGGCGCGCCGCGACGGCGACGACTACGTGATCGACGGCTCGAAGATCTACATCACCAACGGCGTGCACGCGGAGCTGTATTGCGTCGCGGCCAAGACGGGCGGCGAGGACGAGCGCCCCTCGCGCCGCGTCTCCATGTTCCTGGTCGAGAAGGGCACGCCCGGGCTGCGGGTCGGCCGCGCGCTGGACAAGCATGGCTGGCGCTCGTCGGACACGGCGGAGCTGTTCTTCGAGGATTGCCGGGTGCCGGCCTCGAGCCTGCTCGGCGCCGAGGGCCAGGGCTTCTACGCCATCATGCGCAACTTCCAGAACGAGCGCACCGTGATCGGCGCCATGGCCATGGGCGAGGCCCAGGCCGCGATCGATCTGACGCTCGAGTGGGTGACGAGCCGCAAAGTTTTCGGCGGCGTGCTTTGGGACAAGCAGGCCATCCGGCAAAAGCTCGCCATGCTGCAGGCCAAGGTCGAGGCCGGGCGGCAGCTCGTCTACCATGCAGCCTGGCTGGACGCCCAAGGTTCGGACGCGACGCGCGAAGTCTCGATGGTCAAGGCTTACTGCGGCGAGCTCGTCAACGAAGTGATGTACGCCTGCCTCCAGTTCCATGGCGGGCTCGGCTTCATGCGGGAGACTGCGATCGAGCGCATGGCCCGCGACGCCCGCGTGCAGTCGATCGGCGGCGGCGCGACGGAGGTGATGCTGGAGGAGGTCGCCAAGAGGATGGCGCCCCGATGAGTTAACGGAAGCTGTGAAAATCCGGGCCAAATGAAGCGCCCGCGGCAGCGATTCACCAATAAAATCTACCAGGCTCTTTTACCCTAACTTGCGTCATTGGTTGAAGTTTGCGGCTAGTCTGACAAGTGTCCGACAACGGTAACTGTCAGGGGTCAACCATGAACGCCGAGCTCCACGGAAGCTCGATCCCGCCGGAGGCGGAAGCTTCCGCTCAGGCATCGCTGCCCGAGGCCACGAACGAGAATCCGCGCGCCGAGATCGAAAGCTCGGTTCTGGATGCGCTGCGCCCGCTTCTGCGGTCGAAGCGGACCGAGGATCCGGCTCCCGAGAGCGAGGACGAGATCGCGGCTTCCTCCTCGGAGCCCGAGATCATCGACCACGAGATCGACTATCTCGAGGACGTGCGGGTGATCACCGGCACGGAGGCCGAGCCTCACCCCGGCGAGAGCGTGTGGGACACGTTCATGGCCGTCGGCGAGGACCTCGAGCGCCGCAGCCGCCAGTCGGCCACCATGGCCCGCCTGCTCGAGCAGCACCGCATCCAGCTCCATACGGCGGAGAAGGAGCGCGACGCCGCTTACGAGAAGTTCTCCCGCGTGGTGCCGGTCGTGCAGGAGACGGCGCAGGCCCTCCGCGAGGCACTCGACGCGCGCAAGCTCGACGAGGACCCGGCCAAGATGCACCGGCTGTTCATGCTGAACGGGCGCGCCCTGGACGAGCTCGAAAAGGTCGCCGTGACGCTGTTCGCCGATTTCCTCTGGGTGAAGTCGGCCTGGGAGCAATATGCCCGCAGCGCCGAGGACGCCCGGAAGCTGCGCGCCAGCCTGGACCAGAACGCCAATTCCTGAGCGTTCGTGACGAACATGGTCGGATAAGCGCGGGTCTCAGTACCCGCGCTTCACTTTTGCGAGCGCCTGCCCGAACTCGTCCGCGAAATGCTCGCGCTCCGGCGGCGAGAGCTCGCGCCCGATGGTGATGCGCTCGCCGCGCGACACGAGCGCGAGGCGCTGAAGCCCGAACTCCGCGTCCGCCTCGCGGTCCAGCCGCGTCCAGAGCGGATTGAGGCGCCATTCGCTGGCCTGGCCGCGATGCGTGACCCGCCGAAACATCAGCTCGATCGGCGTCAGCACGACCTCTTCGAAGGAGCGGCCGCGCCGGTAATTCACCCGGAACGCGATGTAGAGGCCGAGCAGGTCGAGCCCGAGAAAACCGCTCACCGGCCAGAACCCGAGGGCGATGAAGCGCAGGGCCATGACGGCCACGATCGCCGCGCAGAGCACCATCAGGATCCGAAATCCGTTGGGCCCGAGCGAGCGGTGCGGCCGGATGACGGCCGCGAAGACGGGTTTCGAAGGCGCGTCGCCCGGTCCGGGCTTGCCGGTCTCCATTCGCGCAATATAACGCGCCCATGGCCGACCGGAAGCCGTCCACGCCCCCCAAGCTCCCGGGTCGCAACGCCGCTGGCGCGCGAACGGCCGCGGCCCGCCCCATCAAGGCGCCGAAGCCGATCGACGACGCCACGCTGGTCGAGATCCTGACGCGGTTCGAGGCCGCGAACCCGCATCCCCGCGGCGAATTGGAGCACACCGACCCGTATACGCTGCTGGTCGCCGTGGTTCTCTCGGCTCAAGCCACCGACAAGGGCGTGAACCTCGCCACCGCCAAGCTCTTCAAGGTGGCCAGTACCCCGGCGCAGATGGTCGCGCTCGGGGAGGAGCGGGTCGCGGAATACATCCGCACGATCGGCCTGTTTCGCACCAAGGCCAAGAACGTCGTCGCCCTCTCGCGCATTCTGCTGGAGGAGCATGGCGGCGTGGTGCCGCCCGCGAGCGCGATCCTGGAGAGCCTGCCGGGGGTCGGCCGCAAGACCGCCTCCGTGGTCATGAACATCGCGTTCGGCGTCCCGACCATTGCGGTCGACACGCATGTGTTTCGCGTGTCCCACCGCATTCCGATCGTGATCGCGGCCAATCCGGACGCCGTGCAGGTCGGGCTGGAGAAGCGGATTCCGCACCGCTTCCTCGCCCATGCCCATCACTGGCTGATCCTGCACGGGCGCTACACGTGCAAGGCCCGCACGCCCGACTGCCCCCGATGCCCGATCAACGATCTTTGCCGCTATCCGGCAAAGACCACGCTCTGAGGGCGCTCAGCGCCCCAGGCGGTAATCGGTGCGGGCGAGCGACTCGTTGATGCCGAGCGTCTTCAGATCGCCTGCGTTGGGGCGGTAGCCGCTCTCGACTGCTGCAGCGCAGCGGATCGCCGCACCGGCGATCGAGAAGAAGGAGCGGACAGTCTCGAAGCTCCGGCCGCTGTGAGCGGCGGAATCGAGAACAGAGGAATTCATCGTTGTTGTAGCCATCGGACTTGACCTCTCGCTGGGGTTGCCGATGGGCGTTTCCCGTTAGACCTCAGAAAGATAGGCTTATGCTGCGCTGCAGCAAGACCCGCCGGGCTTGGAGCTGGTATGCCAGGGAAGCATGGCCGGGCGACGAGCCGTTAACCGTCCCGTGCGCGGAGCACGTGGCTTCCTGGGTTCCTGTCGACGGAACATTTAGGCCGAGCGCGTAGGAAAGCTCGCCATGGGCCTTCTGACCGACAGCATCGCCAGACCGAGCGCCGCCCAGGGCCTGCGGCGTCTCGCCCGCCTGGCGCTCGATCGCTGTGAGGCCGGCACGGCGCGTCGGTTCGCCGCGAGCGCGTTCCTGGCCCGCATCGTCAATGCCGGCCTCGGCTTCGTCACGCAGATCGTTCTGGCCCGCTGGATGGGCGAGCGGGAATACGGCCTCTATGCCTATGTCTGGGTGTGGCTGCTGCTGCTCGGCGGCATCGGCTCGCTCGGCCTGCCGGTCGCGGCCCTGAAATTCGTGCCGGATTACCGCGCGCGCGGCGACGTGGCCGGACTGCGAGGCTTTCTGAGGTTCGTGCGGGGCCTAGCGCTGCTTCCGTGCATCCTGGGCGCCGGCGCGGCCATGGCCTTCCTGCTCGCCATCGCGGACGGAGAGGGTCTCGCCTATCTGCCCGTGGCCCTGATCGCGCTTGCCGTGCTGCCGCTGTATGTCGCCACCGACATCCAGACCGGGATCGCCCGCGCCTACGACTTTCTCGATCTCGGGCTGTCGGCCGATTACCTGGTCCGCCCGCTTCTCATCCTGGGCTCGGCCGGGCTCATCTGGGCCGCGGGCGGGCGGGCCTCGGCCGTGAACGTGATGGCCGGCACGCTCGCGGCGACCGCCCTCACGGCGCTCGCGCAGGGCGTCGTCCTGCAGAAGCGGCTGCGTGCGCGCATCCCGGCCGGGCCGATCCGGACCGACTTCAAGCGCTGGCGCGACGCGGCCTGGCCGCTGCTGGCGGTCACCGGCTTCACGCTTCTTCTCGGCTCGACCGACATCCTGGTGCTGCAGCTCTTCGTCGGCCCCGAAGAGATCGCGCTGTATTTCGCGGCCACCAAGATCGTCGCCATCGCGTCGTTCGTGTCCTACGGGGTCGCAAACACGAGCGCCCACCGATTTGCCGAGCACGTCGCCCGTGGCGATGCGGGCCGGCTGTCCGCGCTCGCCGCCGAGACGGTGCGCTGGACATTTTGGCCGACGCTCGCGGTGGCGGCCGTGCTGGCGTTGCTGGCCGGGCCGCTGCTCGCGCTGTTCGGGCCGAACTTCGCCCAGGGCGCGCCGATCGTCGCGATCCTCGGGGTGGGCCTCGTCGCGGGCGCGGCCGTCGGGCCCGCGGACCGTGCGCTCGCCATGGCCGACCACGGCCGGGCGACCGCCGCGATCTACGCGATCTGCTTCCTGGCGAACCTCGTGCTCGCCCTTGTCCTCACGCCCGCCCTCGGCCTTGCCGGAGCGGCCCTCGCCACCGCGCTCGCCATGGCGATGCGGGCGGCGATGCTCTTTATGGCTGCACGCAACCGGCTGGGGCTCACCATGTTCATCATGTCCCGGGCAGACGCCCCGGCCGGCTCGCTCGCCAGCGCCGATGCGGCCGGCCTGTCCACCGCGCTTCTGTCCCGCGAGGAGGCGGAGCGCATCCTTGCCGAGTGGCAGGACCTCGCCGAACGTGCGCTCGAGCCGAACCCCTTTTACGGCCCGGCGATGACGCTGGCCGGGCTGCGGCACCTTCCGGAGGGCGCCGGCGCCCGGGTGATCGCCGCATGGCGGGACGAGCCGGGCGGGCGCAAGCTCGTCGGCATCCTCCCCGTCACGCGGCCGCGCGGCCGCCAGTTCAACCCGTTTGCGTTCCGCCGCGCGGCCGGGTTCTACGGCACCCTCTCCACCCCGCTGCTCGATCCGGTGCGGCCCGCCGAGACGCTTCGCGCCATGCTTGCCGGGTTGGGGCAGGCCCGCGTCGCCGCGCTCGCGCTGCCGTTCCTGCGCCGCAACGGCCCCGTCGCGGCGGCACTGGCGGAGGCCTGCGGGTCGGCCGGGCTGCGGCGGATCACCGTGGATCAGCACGAGCGTCCCATGGTGGAGCGCGGCCTGCCCGGTGCCGATTTCGCCCGCCTCACGGTGGAGCCGTAGCGCCGGCGCAAGCTGGAGCGGCAGCGGCGGCGGCTGGAGGATGACGGCACGCTGACCTTCTCGATTGGGAGCGACGAGG
>JAQGJZ010000466.1 GCA_028290385.1 Enterovirga sp. | reverse complement strand
TTTTTGGTACCGCCATTCCCAGGTTCGAATCCTGGCGCCCCAGCCAACAGTCCATGGGGAGCGCGGCAAGGTCGCTGCGGCCGGATCGGCGCTGCGGGCCGAACGGCGCATGGCGCCGGCCATTCCGGATTTGGTGGGCGCCGGAGGGCAGCCGCCGCCACGCCCGGCTCACCTCGCAACTGTTTCGGAGATGATCGGGTGCCGCCCTGCTGCGCAGCGCACCGGCTCCCTGCGCCCGTCGCTTCGTCGGCGGGAGCGCTGTCGGCGGGTTTCTGTCGGCGGGCCTGCCCCGGGACGTAAACCGTCCGGGAGACGGGGCCGTCGCGTCTGGCCCCCTCCCCGTGACGGGATCGCTTATTCGCCCGTGAAAACGGGCGCGCGCTTTTCGAAATGCGCCTCGATGCCTTCAACGTAGTCGCGGGTGCCTTCCAGCGGGCGCCGGAGCTTGTTGTCGAACCGCGCGGCCTCGTCGAACGGCAGATCGGCGCATTTGGCCATGACCTCCTTCAAGGCCGCGAGCGCGAGCGGGCTGCGGCGCTTGATGTCCGCCACCACGTCCGCGATCTTCGCATCGAGCCCGCCTGTCGGGGCGAGCCAGTTCACGAGGCCCATGGCCTCGAGCTCCTTTGCCGTGTTGCGGTGGGTCGCAAACAGCATCTTCTTCGCCGCCGAAGGCCCGATCAGCCGGGGCAGGATGACCGCCGTGCCGCCGCCCGGATAGGCGCCGAGCGTCATCTCCGGCCAGCCGAAGACCGAGTTTTCGGTGGCGATCCGCAGGTCGCAGAAGATCGCCATCTCAAAACCGCCGCCGAGGCACCAGCCATCGATCGCCGCGATGGTGGGCTTGGGAGACGCCATCAGGGCCTGGTTCAGCACCCACAGCTTGCGGCTCTGGGCGAATTTCTGCTCGGCGTCGAAGCCGCGCCGCTCCTTCAGGTCGGTCCCGGCCGAAAACGCCTTCCCGCCCGCGCCCCTGATGACGATGCAGCGGACGTCCTTGCGGGCCGAGGCTTCGTTGACCCCGGCCGTGATCGCGTCCGTCAGCTCGCCCGAGAGGGCGTTGAGCACCTCCGGACGGTTCATGGTCAGCTGCGCAACGCCGTCCTCGATAGTTTTCTGAAGAATGGACATGTCTCGTCTCTAGATCAGGGCGTGTCGGGGGCAGTGCCGGCTTAGACGCCGAGCACCTTGTTCCAGAGCGCGGTGAACTCGGCGTGGCGCTTGGAGGACTGATAATCGGCGAAATCCTTCGCGATCAGCACCTTCAGCTCCGACATCGAGGGCACGTCCTGGACCTTCACGTCCGCCCGGGCGGAGGGAGAGCCCTGGATGGTGTTGAACGCGAGCTGCCCTTCCTTGGACAGGATGTAGTCCATGAAAACCTTGGCGGCGTCCGGCCGCTTCGTCGCCGAGATGATGCCGACCGCCGCGTTCCCGGTCGGCGTGCCCTCGGGCGGGAACACGGCCTTCGCGGGCAGCCCCTGGCGCATCGCCTTCACGTATTGGAAGTGGTTGACCTTGCCGCCGATCTTCAGCTTGCCGCCGTGGATGTCGTTGACGATCTGGGTCGAGGACGCATAGCCGCGCGGCTTCTGGGCCGCGAGGCGGGTCCAGTAATCGGCGGGCACGACCTCGCGCAGCAGGTACCATTGATTGTACTGGCTGCCGGCAGAGGAGTTCTGGAAGCCGATCTGGCCCGCCCATTGCGGATCGAGCAGGTCCATCCAGGTCTTCGGCGCGGTCGCCTCCTCGACGAATTTCGGGCTGTACATCATGGCGCCGAAATACACGTAGTAGGTCGCCCAATAGCCGACCGGATCGCTGACGAATTCCTTCGGGTAGGCGGCGTATTCCGGGGACTCGTAGCGCAGCAGGTGCCCCTGCGCGCGGAGCTGGTCCATCAGGCCGGCATCGGAGCAGAGATACACGTCGGCATCGCTGCGGTTGGCCCGGAGCTCGGCCTGGAGCCGCGGCAGCGCGGCGCCGGGCAGAAGGCGAAGCTGCTTCGTCTGCACGCCGGTCGCGGCCGTGAACTTCGCCAGGAAGTTGACGACGTCCTCCTCCTGGTCGCCGTGCCAGACCGTGAGGGTCTCGGAGCGAGCCTTGTCGAGGTTGGGCCGATCGGGCGAGGCCGCGCCCTGCGCGATGGCCGGACGGGCGAGCGCGCCCACGGTGCCGGCCGCGAGCCCGCCGATGATCAGTTCGCGACGCCCGAGCAGACCCGTGCCCTTGAAACGGTCCGTCATTGTTCTCTCTCCCTGGTGTTTTGCTTGTGCCGGTTGGTGTGCGGGCGGGCGTTCAGCCCCCTGGCGCCGCAGCGGGCCGGGCGCCGGCACCGCCCTCCCCCAGCCACTCGCCGAGGATGTCCGCCGTGTGCTCCCCGACCAGCGGCGGAGCGGTCCAGCCGGACGCGATATCGAAGGCGCCGTATTTCACGGCCGGCCCGATGGTCGGGACCTCGCCGTATTGCGGGTGCTCGAGGCGCTGCAGCATGCCCCGATGCAGGACCTGGCGGTGCGTGAACACCTGCTCCATGTCGTTCACGGGCGCGCAGGGCACGTTTTCGGCGTTCAGGCGGTCGACCAGCTCGGCCACCGTCCAGCGCGCCACTTCGGCGTCCATCACCTCGTAGACGGCGTCGCGGTTGGCGACGCGCGCCGCATCGGTCGCGAAGCGCGGGTCGGCGAGCAGCTCGGTGCGGCCCAGCACCTTGAGGAATTTTTCGAACAGGTTCTGGTGGCCGGCGCCGATGATCACCCAGCCGTCGGCGCCCTGGAACGCCTTGTAGGGAACCACATTGGCGTGTTCGGAGCCCCATTTCCGCCGCAGCGCGCCGGTGGTGAGGTATTCCATCGCGGCATCGACCAGGAACGTGACCTCGCTCTCGAGCAGGCTCGTCTCGACCTTCTGGCCGAGCCCGGTGCGCTCGCGGGCGAGAAGCGCGGTGATGACGCCGTTCGCCGCGTATTGGCCGGTGATCAGGTCGAACGCGGAGGTGCCGAGCTTCACGGGCGCGCCGTCGCGCTCGCCCGTGAGGCTCATGTATCCGCCCATGGCCTGGATCGTCAGGTCGAAGGCGCCCATGTCCTTGTCGGGGCCGTCGGCGCCCATGCCGGACATCGCCGCATAGACGAGCTTGGGGTTTTCGGCCGCGAGCGCCTCGTAGCCGAGCCCGAGCCGATCCATCACGCCGGGGCGGAAATTCTCGACGATCACGTCCGACGCGAGCGCCAGCTGGCGGGCGGTCGCACGGCCCTCCGGGCTCTTCATGTCGAGCACGATGGAGCGCTTGTTGCGGTTCACCGCGAGGAAGCTGAAGGAATGCTCCTTGTGGAAAGGAGGGCCCTGATGCCGGATCGGGTCGCCTTCCGCCGTCTCGATCTTCACGACGTCCGCGCCGAGATCGCCGAGCAGCATGGTGCAGAAGGGGCCGGCGAAGAAACGCGTCAGGTCCAGGACTTTGATGCCGGCGAGAGGCTTGGTGGTCATTTCCTCAGCTCTGTTCTGATCTCGACCCCCCTCCGTTCGGAAGGGGCCAGCGCCGGCCCGGAGCGCGACGGCTCGGGCGGGCGGGTGCGGTCAGTTTGACTGGCCGCGAACCTGCCGGCCGGGGCGACACCCCGGCAAGCGATAAAAACCGTCGGCCTCATGAGCTGTTGTCATCGCCACGGCGGCCGCGGAATGCCGGGTCAGCCGGCCAACAGCACCACGTGCTCCGGCGGGATGCTGAGCGTGACCTCACCGCCCTGTTCCACCAGCGTCTTCGGCGTCGTCTGGACGTGCAGCGACCCGCCCGCGAACTCGACCCCGTAGCGGACGATGTCACCGAGCAGGATGCGGCTCGCCACGGTGGCCGGCCATTGGTTGACCGCGCCCGGCGTGCCGGCCGGCAGGAGCTCCGGGTACACGGTCCGGATCGCGATCAGGTGGCCGCCATCAGTCGGGGGCGGGATCTCGGCCACCGGGGCGCAGCGCATCTCGGTGCTGCCGACCCGGATCACGGGCCCGGCGGGATCGGCGGAAACGAGCGTGCCGGAGAGCACGTTCGCGGCCCCGATGAAATCGGCCACGAAGCGGGTGCGCGGGCGCTCATAGATCACGAGAGGCTTCGCCTCCTGCTCGATCCGGCCCTGGCGCATGACGATGATGCGATCCGACATCGCCATCGCCTCTTCCTGGTCGTGCGTGACGTAGATCGTGCTGAGCTTGGTCCGCTTCTGCAGGTCCTTGAGGTCGTCGCGCATCTGCGAGCGCAGGCGCGCATCGAGATTGGAGAGCGGCTCGTCCAGCAGGATGGCCTTGGGGCTCGGCGCGTAGGCGCGGGCGAGCGCGACGCGCTGCTGCTGGCCGCCGCTGAGCGCCGTCGCGGGCCGCTGCGCGAGCTCCTCCATGCCGACCATCTTCAGCGCCGTGTGGACCCGGTCGCGGAGCTCCTGGCCGCGCACGCGCTGCACCCGCAGCCCATAGGCCACGTTCTCGAACACCGTCATGTGCGGCCAGATGGCGTAGGACTGGAACACCATCGAGAGCCGACGCTTTTCGGGCGGCAGATTGATGCCCCGCGCCGAGGAGAACACGACCTCGCCGTCGATCACGATCTCGCCCGAGACCGGGGTCTCGAGCCCGGCGATGCAGCGCAGCAGGGTGGACTTGCCACAGCCGGACGGGCCGAGCAGCGACAGGTGCTCGTCGTCGGCTACCGTGACGGACACGCCATGCACGGCGACCTTCTCACCATAGGCCGCGACGACGTCCCGAACCTCGATATGCGCCTTCGTCTGCACGGCCGCGGGGGCGGACCGGACCGGCGCCGCGTGCGTCGCATCGCGCGGTTGGGGGACAGCCACGTTTGAGCTCACGACATCACCTCGAGACTGATTATTTGGCCGGTTCCGCGACCCGGGTTTCCCCGCTGGTCACGAGCCGGATCACCAGAAGCGCGGCCAGCACGATCACGGCCTGCACCATGGCCAGGGCGCTGACGCGCGGCAGGCCGCCGGAATCCCAGAAGTTCAGGATGGCCGGGCCGAGCACCTGGCTGTCCGGTCCCGACAGAAAGACCGATGCGCTGACCTCGCGCACCGAGACCATGAACAGCAGCGCCCAGGTCGCCACCAGGCCGCCGCGCAGCAGCGGCACCGTCACGGTGCGCATCACCCGCGACCAGCTCGCGCCCGACACGCGCGCCGATTCCTCGAGCGACTTGTCGATCTGGACGATCACGCCTGCGATGCTGCGATAGCCGAGCGGAATGAACAGGATCACGTAGGCGATCAGCAGCGCGATCAGCGAGCCGTACAGACCCTGGATCGGCAGGATCAGGATCGTCCAAAGGAAGCCGAACGCGAAGATGATGTGCGGGAAGGCCTGCGGCAGCATCGCGACCTGCTCCAGGAACTTGCGCCCCCGGCTCGGGGAGCGATGCACCGTCCAGGCGATCAGCGTCGCGGCGAGCGCGCCGACGATGCCGGTCCCGACGCCGAGCAGCAGGCTGTTGACGATCGCCGCCCGGGTGGTCGGGAAATCGAAGATCACATAGCGGTAATTGCCGAGCGTCCAGGTCGAGACGTCCCAGCTCACGCTGCTGGTCGATTGCAGCGAGAACATCAGCAGCGTCGCGATCGGCAGGATGAGCGACACGAGCGCGTAGAGCGAGATGAACGCGAACAGGAGCCAGGTCCAGCGGCCCATATCGATCTGGCGCGGCCGATAGTTCTTGCCCGACACGACCACGTAGGATCGGCCGCGCAGCACCCAGCTGTTCAGCCACACCAGCGACGCGGTCAGCCCGATGATGAGCAGGCCGAGCGCCGCCGCGGCCGGGTAATCCGGCGGGTAGCCCTGGAACAGGGAATAGATGCCCGTGGTGATCACCTGGATGCGGGCCCCCGCGCCGAGGATCGCCGGGATCGCAAAGGCGCCGAGCATCGACACGAACAGGAACAGCGCCGCGCTGAGGATCGCGGGCAGCATCAGGGGCAGCGTGACCTTGAAGGCCGTGCGCGCACGCCCGCCGCCGAACACGGAGGAGCATTCCTCGAGCGTCGGGTCCATGCGCTGCATGGCGGCACCGATCATCAGCACCGCCACGGGCGCCTCGAAGATCGCCATGACCAGGATGATGCCGGTCATGCTGGACGTGTTGATGATCGGGCCATCGAGCCCGGTGAGCGCCGTAAAGGCCTCGTTGATGAGCCCGCCGCTCGGCGCACCGAGCTCGTTCCAGGCGAGCGCGCCGACCAGCGGGCCGAGCGGGTACGGGATGGCGAGCAGGATGTCGAAGATGCGCCGGCCCGGCAGCGTCGTGCGGTACAGGATCCAGGCGAGGAGCACGCCGAGCGCGGTCGCGATCAGGGTCCCGAAGCTCGCAATGATGAGCGTGTTCCGGATCCAGTCGACGTGGATGCCGAGCCGGGCGAAGTTATCGAGCCCGAACTCCTTGGCCGGAATCTGCTGGGGATCCCCGACGTTCAGGGCACTCGTGACGAGGAGGGCGAGCGGAATCGCGAGAAGCAGCAGGAGCGCCAGGCACTGAAGCGTGACATCCCAACCGATCCGCAACGGCCGCCGTTTCACAGCGATGGCGCTCATGCTCAGCAGCCGCTCCCGGCCGGCACGAATCCATTCCGCCGAAGCGAACCCATGAGTTCCTCCCGTGACCGGATCGGCACGCGCCCGCCCGGCTTTTTGGATTGAGATGCCCGGCTCTGGCGGGACGGCCGAACCAGGAACGCCCAGCGGCGTGCCCGGATTTCGGACGGCCGCGGAGCGCGGAAGCCGTACAGCTTCCGTATGACGAGGTCGGCGCGACTATCGGAAGCGCGACAAGCTTGGGCAAACGATCATTTTTGTTGCGGTCATGACCTCAAGTCATGCAGATCGCCCGCCCGCTAAGCCTGGGCCGTGCGCAGCAGCCACTCGCGGAAGCTTTTCACCCGCGGATCGTCGCCCTTCCCTTCCGAATGGACGACGTAATAGGCCTCCTCGGTCCGGTAAGGGAGGTCGAATGCCAGGACGAGGCGTTCGGAGGCCAGGTCGTCGGCCACCAGGACCTTGGGCATGAGGGCGATGCCGAGCCCCGCCAGCGCCGCCTGCAGCATCATGTAGAAATGCTCGAATCGCGGCCCGGCCCAGTGGTTGATCGCCGGCGCGCCGACCGCCTCCAGCCAGGCCTGCCACGTGCGCGGGCGCCGGCCGTTCTGCAGCAGCACGTGGTTTTCCAGGTCGGCCAGCGCGTTCAGCGGCGGGTGCGTCGCCAGGTATCCAGGCGAGCAGACCGCGACCATCTCGTCGCCGATCAGCCGCTGCGCCGCGACGCCCGTCCAGTCCTTGTTGCCGTAGTGGATGGCGGCATCGATCCCCTCGTTGTCGAAGTCGAAGGGCGCGTTCCGGGTGACCAGGTTGATGCCGATATCCGGCCGCTCCGTATAGAAGAGGTTCAGGCGCGGGATCAGCCATTTCATGGCGAAGGCCGGCAGGGTCGCGACGACCAGCATGCCGCCCCGGCCCTGGTCCGACAGCATCGTGAGGGTCGCGGCCTGAATACGGTCGAGCGCAGCCCGGAT
>JAQGJZ010000060.1 GCA_028290385.1 Enterovirga sp. | reverse complement strand
GTCGCGGGCATTCTCGGAGGCGCGCTCGGCCGACCGCTCGCGGTTGTCCAGGATCTCCACCTTCTTGAGGGCCTCGAAAGCCTCGCCGAGCTCCGCCTGCGCATCCTCCAGCTGGGTCTTCAATTCGTCCGCCGACCGCTTCAGGTTGTCCCGGCGTGTCCGGGCGGCCTTGGCGTAGGTCGAATACGCAAAATGGCCGATGTCGTTGATGCCCGAACGCTGCTCCTCGGCCGCAACCTCCCGGTCGAGATCGGCCGCCATGCGGTCGAACTCGGCGATCATTCCTTCGATCTGCGCAACGCGCCGACGCTTCTCATCGAGTTGGAAGCGTTTGAGGCGGATGAGCGTCTCCCGCGACTTCATGGGTCAATGTACTCCGCACGCGTGCCTCGCCGGCGGGCTCTCAAACAACGCCCAGGATTTCGGCGAGGCGTCGGTAACCATCCTGTATGGAGGTTGACTCTTCCTTACGCTGGCGCAGGAAGGCATCGAGCTGTGGCATCAGCGCCACGGCCTCGTCCACCTCGGGCGAGGAGCCGCTCTTGTAGGCGCCGAGGCGGATCAGTTCCTCCATGTCCGCGTAGGTGGCGAGCACCTGCCTTGCCCTTTGCACGACGGGCCAGAACTCCGGATCGCAGGAGCGCGGCATGGTGCGCGAAACGGAGCGCAGCACGTTGATGGCCGGATAGCGCCCGCGCTCGGCGATGGCCCGCTCCATGACGATGTGGCCGTCCAGGATGCCTCGCACGGCGTCGGCCACCGGCTCGTTGTGGTCGTCGCCCTCGAGCAGGACCGTGAAGATCCCCGTGACCGTGCCGTCCTCCGCGCCCGGGCCGGCCCGCTCGAGCAGCCGCGGCAACTCGCCAAACACGGTCGGCGTATAGCCCTTGGCGGTCGGGGGCTCGCCCGCCGCAAGGCCGATGTCGCGCTGCGCCATGGCGAAGCGCGTGACCGAATCCATCATGCACAGCACGGAGCGGCCCTGGTCGCGAAAGAACTCGGAAAGGGTCAGCGTCAGGTAGGCCGCGTTGCGGCGCATGAGGGCCGGCTCGTCCGAGGTCGCGACGACCACGACGGATCGGGCCAGGCCCTCCTCCCCGAGATCGTCCTGCAGAAACTCCTGCACCTCGCGGCCGCGCTCGCCGACGAGGCCGATCACGGCGACATCCGCCTCGGTGGCACGCGCCATCATGGACAGCAGCACCGATTTGCCGACGCCCGAGCCGGCGAAGATGCCCATGCGCTGCCCGCGGGCGGCGGTGATAAAGGTGTTAATGGCCCGGACCCCCAGATCCAGCGGTTCGCCGACGCGCTTGCGGCCATGCGCCGGCGGAGGATCGGCCCGGAACGGGTACAGGTCGGACCCGGCCCCGAGCGGGCCCTTGCCGTCGATCGGTCGACCCAGGGCATCCACGACCCGGCCGAGCCAGGAGGCCGCCGGCCGCACCCCCGGGGCGGCCGCGCTCACACGCGCCTCGCAGCCCCGCCGTACGCCTTGCAGCGAGCCGAACGGCATCGCGAGCGCCCGGTCCCCCGAGAAGCCGATCACCTCGCACGCGATCCCGCTCATTTCATCCACCTGGATGTCCAGCCGGCCCCCGACCTGCATGGCTCCAACCGGCCCGGCGACCTCGACCAGCAGGCCGCGCACGGCTGCGACGCGGCCGTAGATCCGAAACGGGTCAACGGTTTCGAGCGCCGAAATTGCCTTTCCGATCCGGGACTTTGTCAACGCGGCTTAAACCTCTTGTTTACCGGATCCGTTAACACTGGGGCTCTCGCGTCCCGAAAGGGGCGTGGGGCCGGATCCGACACTGCCACGAGGCGGTTGACGGTCTGACTCCGGCGCGAGGCCGCGGGGAGCGTTAATCGCTTCTGGGCCTTGCGTGATGGAATCAGGCTTTGTTAACCAACATGGCCTAGCGTCATGAGTCGAATTCGAGCGGCGTGTTTGTCGTATGGGGCGGCGGCGCGGGCCAATATCACAAGCCCGATGGCCGCGGGGCTAGGCTGGGGATCTCTATGCGCGTACTCCTCGTCGAAGACGACAGCGCGACGGCGCGCTCAATCGAGCTGATGCTCAAATCCGAGAATTTCAACGTCTACACGACGGATCTCGGTGAAGAGGGGATCGATCTCGGCAAACTCTATGATTACGACATCATCCTCCTCGACCTGAACCTGCCCGACATGTCGGGCTACGAGGTGTTGCGGACCCTCCGCGTCGCCAAGGTGAAGACCCCGATCCTGATCCTGTCCGGCATGGCCGGCATCGAGGACAAGGTGAAGGGGCTCGGCTTCGGGGCGGACGATTACCTGACGAAGCCGTTCCACAAGGACGAGCTCGTCGCCCGCATCCACGCCATCGTGCGCCGGTCGAAGGGTCATGCCCAGTCCGTCATCACGACGGGCGACCTGATCGTGAATCTCGACACCAAGACGGTCGAGGTTTCGGGCTCGCGGGTCCATCTCACGGGCAAAGAGTACCAGATGCTGGAACTCCTCTCCCTGCGGAAGGGCACCACCCTGACCAAGGAGATGTTCCTGAACCATCTCTATGGCGGTATGGACGAGCCCGAGCTGAAGATCATCGACGTGTTCATCTGCAAGCTGCGCAAGAAGCTGGCGAACGCGTCCCAGGGCAAGAACTACATCGAGACCGTTTGGGGCCGCGGCTACGTGTTGCGCGAGCCGAACGAGGTCGAGGAACGCATCCCGGCCTGAGCGAACCGCGCCGAACCGCCCGGGCGAAGCTGCCCGGCGGCCGGCCTTGTTGACCGCAACCCGACGAACAAGGGCGTCGTCTGCCGAGGGATCGGCGGGCATTTCGCCCTGTGCGGGCGCATGTGCGCCCGGTCGGACGACGCTGGCACAGCGCCAGTCTTAACCTCGCTCCCCGATCAGGGCCGGCCCGAACCCTGGGCCAGGCGGCCCGAGCGGAGCGCCAGCCCCAGCAGCACCGCGTTCCAGGCGAGGCAGATCGCCAGCCCCAGGAGCAGCGCCGCCGCCGGGCCGAGCGGCACCACGGCCAGGTGCAGCGTGACGAGCCCGCTCGTGAAACCGATCATGCCCGGAACCGAGTTGGTGAGCACGGCAGCCGTGGCCGGGCCGCCGGCGCGCGGGTGGAGCACCAGCACCAGGCTGGTCATGACCACCGGCATCAGCGCCGCCACGCCGGCTGCCCTCGGGCCGAGCCATCGCCCGGCCAGGAGCACGGCGCCGACCACCGCCATCACGGTTGCGGCCCGGGCCGGGAGGTCCCACCATCGCGCGGCGGACCGCGCCGGCCGCGGGGCGCTCCGATACGGGCGCGACAGCACGTAGGTGCCGGCATAGGCGGCGGCGTTCAGGGCTGCCGCGACCGTGACGTCGAGCACGAGGCCGGACAGCAGCGTTGCGATCCCGATCCAAACGGCCAGGGCCGTGCCGAGCGAGACGAGCACGCCGCGCCGTTGCGCCAGGGCCGCGTAGACGAGGATGAACGGAGCCGTTCCGGCGTTGACGGCGAGGCTGGCCAGCGTCGCGCGGCTCAGGAAGGCAGGATCGTGCTCGAGGGCGAGGAACGCGTAGGCGGGCCCCGCCGAGATGGGCAGCGTGGCGACAAGCGCCCCGATCGCTGGCCCGGCCCGCTCGACGACCAGCGACGCCGTGACCACGATCACGGCGCTCGACGCCATCTTGGCCAGAAGCGAGAGCCAGAACGGCGTCACGCGCGCCGCCTAGGCGTCATTCAGGCTACCGCCGAAGGGCGGCCGGAGAGGCCGCCCGCACATGCTGACGGCATCACGCCGTCGCTCAGACCGTGAAGCGGCCGTGGCAGTGCTTGTA
>JAQGJZ010000042.1 GCA_028290385.1 Enterovirga sp. | reverse complement strand
CCGCTCCCGCCGATTCCCGTGCCCGCCCCGGACGCCCAGCGGAGCTCGCGCGCCCCGCAGGCCGTGCCGCTGCCAGTGCCCCGTCCGGCCGAATTCGCCGCGCGCCCGGCCGGGCCGGCGGTCGCGCGGAGTACGGTGCGCCCCGCCCCCCGCCGAACCCGGACGGCTGCGCGGTCGTCCGCGCAGGCCGACACCCGCTCGTGGTTCGAGAAGCTCTTCGACTTGAACGCGCCCTCCGCGCCGGGCGTGTCCTATGCGGCCTTGGACAGCCGGCCGACCGAGGTCGCGCCGCGCCCGCAACTCGTGCCGAGCCCCATCCCCAATGCCGACGGGGGAACGGCCGTCTACGACATCACCGCCCGCACCGTGACGCTGCCGAGCGGCGAGCGGCTCGAAGCCCATTCCGGCCTCGGCGACAAGATGGACGACCCGCGCTTTGTCCATGTGCGCATGAAGGGCGCGACGCCGCCCGGCACCTACGAGCTCACGGAGCGCGAGGCGCTGTTCCACGGCGTCCGCGCGATCCGGCTCAACCCGGTCGGCGGCAGCTCCGCCATTTACGGCCGCGCCGGGCTGCTCGCACATTCCTACCTGCTCGGGCCGAACGGCGACTCGAACGGCTGCATGTCGCTCAGGGACTACGATCGCTTCCTGCAGGCCTACCTGCGCGGCGAGATCCGTCGCCTCGTGGTCGTGGCCGGCAACGGGCAGGACCAGCTGCCCGCCATGGCGGCGCGCGACAGCGGCAAGCGGCAGCGCTGGGCGCGGGACGCTCGCGGCGCCTGACCGTCACCCTGCGGGTTGCAAAGGCGGCCCAGCCAAAGCTCAGGCTGGCCGGTATTCGCCATCCACCTGGGGTGGGCCGTCGGTCGTGACCCGGCCCTGGCCCATCAGATCCTCCAGATGGGCGAAGACGGATAGCCGCGCGGCGCCGACGAGAGCCGGGTTCAGGCCCTGGTAAATCGCCTGGACGATCTGCGCCGTGGTGCGGTCGCCCGCCCGGACGCGCCCGAGGATCGAGGCTTCCCGCTGCCGCCGATGGTGGATCAGGGCGCGGACGAGCCGCTGCGGATCGTGGACCGCGTCGCCATGCCCGGGCCAGTAGATCACCTCGTCCCGGCCGCGCAGCTTCTCCAGCGACGCCATGAAATCGGCCATCGACCCGTCCGGCGGCGCCACTATGGTGGTCGACCACCCCATCACATGGTCGCCGGAGAACAGCGCCTTCTCCTCCGCCAGGCGGAAGCTGAGGTGGTTTGCCGTGTGCCCCGGCGTCGCGAGCGCTTCGAGCGTCCAGCCGGCGCCCTCGACGACATCGCCTTCGCGCATCTCGCGGTCCGGCGCGTAGGTGAGGTCGCCTGACCCCTCCATGGAATCGGATTCGCCTTCGCCCAGCGGGCGGGAGCGCCTGTGCGGGCCGCAGCCGACGATCGGCGCGCCGGTCGCCTCCTGCAGGATGCGGGCCCCCGGCGAATGGTCGCAGTGCGTGTGCGTGACCACGATCGCGGCGACGCGCTCGCCCGCGACGCTTGCCAGGATCTGATCGAGATGCGGCTGGCTCGCCGGCCCCGGATCGAGCACGGCGACCTCGCCCCGCCCGACGATGTAGGAGCAGGTTCCCTTGAACGTGAACGGGCCGGCATTGGCCGCCACGATGCGGCGGACGAGCGGGCTGACATCCACGGCCCGCTCCGGCTCAGGCGAGAAGTCCAGGTTGAAGGAGAGCTCGTCTGCCATGGTCCGGACCGGTCCCGCACGAAGAAGTTGTTGAGGGGTCGTCCCACCGCCGTATAGAGGACGGCCCGAGACGTCCAACCAGTCACGACGAGCAAGAGGTCCGCCATGTCGGAGAGCACTGTCCCAGCAACCAACGTCGCCGCCCTGCTCTGGCCGGCCCGTGCCGGCCGCACCGGTGCAACCCGCGCGGTTCTCCTCGCCATCGCCGGGGCGTGCCTGCTGACGATCGCCGCCAAGGTGCAGGTCCCGGGACCCGTGCCGATGACGCTGCAGACGCTTGCCGTGATGGCCGTTGGTGCGGCGCTCGGGGCGCGGCTCGCGGTGGCCTCCGTCCTCCTCTACCTCGTCCAGGGTGCGGCCGGCATGCCGGTCTTCGCCAACACCCCGCCGATGGTGCCGGGCCTCGCCTATTTCTTCGGCCCGACGGGCGGGTTCCTGTTCGGCTTCGCGCTCGCGGCCGGCATCGTCGGCGCAGCGGCCGATCGCGGCCTGATCCGGCGTCCGCTGGCCTTTGCGGCCGTGCTCGCGACAGCCGTCGTGGCACTGATGGCGGCCGGCTGGATCTGGCTTGCCCTGATCGCCTCGGTGGCCAGCGGCAACGGCGTCGGCTTTGCGCGCGCCTTCCAGGTCGGCGTCCAGCCTTTCCTGCTCGGCGAGGTGATCAAGGTCTCGATCGCGGCGCTGTCGTTCCCGCTCATCTACCGGGGAATCGGGCGGCTCATCCGCCGCTGAGGTCAGCGGCGGCTCCGGTCGCCCTGCAACCTGACGAGCTCGTCCAGGAGACGCTGGCGCGTCTCCGCCGTCAGCTCGAACCCGATGAGCCGCCATTTGAGGCGGCTCAGTCGGAATTGAAGCCGGGCCGCCGGGCCCTTCGGGTCCGGCCGCACCGTGAAGTAGACGTTCCGGAACCCGCGCCAGCGCGCGGAGCGGACGAGCTCCACCAGCGCCGCGAAGCCGTCCGCGTCCGGCTTGAGCCGGCGGACGAGCTGCACAGGCTCCGCCTGGCTCGGCCCGAGATCCTGCAACAGCGACAAAAGCCCTTCGGGGGTCACGAACTGCTCGAGGAGCGGCTCCGCGGCCGCCGCGATGCTGCCAGCCGCGAGGCTCGCGTCGGGTGAGCCGATTGCGTTCGCGACGGGGCGCGATGCCGCCGCCGCGGCCACCACCTGCTTGCTCAGCTCGACCCTGATCGCCCGGAAATTCACCCGATCGGCAACGCGGCCGACGTTCCGCGCCTCGACCGCTCCCGCGAGATCGACCAACGCCCAGTAGGGCGAGCCGATATAGACCGTCCAGACCAGGAGCAGCGCGACCGCGCCTCCGATGAACCAGCGCATGAGCGTCGCGATAGATCCTGCGTCGAGGCAGAAGCGGGAAGCGGGCGCGTGACCCACGGGTGCAGATGCCGTGGTCTTACCCCAGCCCGGGAGCGAGGCTCAAGCGCGGCGCTGAACCGGACGGCTTGCCTGCCGGCCGTCCAGCCCGGATAGAGCTGCGACGCGGCGAGGGGACGGGACAGGGTGATGACGCAATCGGGCAGGGCTGAGCGGGTGATCTGCTTTGCGCACGCGGCCTATCGGCTCGCCGAGGCCTACGCGGCCCGCCCGGGCGAGCGCGTGCTGGTCGCCCGCAACCCGGAC
>JAQGJZ010000462.1 GCA_028290385.1 Enterovirga sp. | reverse complement strand
GCGATCGCGTCGCATTCGCGGATGTTCGCGAGAAACTGGTTGCCCAGGCCTTCGCCCTTGGAGGCGCCGCGCACCAGGCCCGCGATGTCCACGAAGGTGAGCCGGGTCGGGATGATCTCCTTCGAGCCCGCGATGGCGGCGAGCGTATCGAGGCGGGGATCCGGCACCGCGACGTCACCGACATTCGGCTCGATCGTGCAGAAGGGGTAGTTGGCCGCCTGCGCGGCCGCCGTCTGCGTCAGCGCATTGAAGAGCGTCGACTTGCCGACATTCGGCAGCCCGACGATGCCGCACTTGAAGCCCATACGTAGACAACCCTGATGCTGGTTCAGCCCGATCGGTCGCGTCCGAAACGGACCGGTCGTCGAAACGGCACCCGGATGGGCACCGCGCGGATCCTCAGTGACAGCCGAGGCGGTTCCCTGCCCCCGACGGGAGCAAGCGAACCTTCATAACCGAATTGTGCCCGCCTTGAACGAGCGGACCGAAAAGGATGGCGCAGGTCCGGTGCCGCTCACGCGGCGCCGTTCGGCCCGCCCGCCGCGAGGTGGACCTTGTTCTGGAAGCCCGGACCGTCCCCTTTGGCGAGCAGCGCGGCGTTGTCGGCGCATGTGCGGATGAGAGCGTCCACCCAGCCCCGCTCGGCTTTCGCAAAATCGTTCAGCACGTAGCCGTGGACGAGGTCCTTGTGGCCGGGATGCCCGATCCCGAGCCGGACGCGCTTGTAATCGTTGCCGCAGAGCGCCGTGATTGATCGCAGGCCGTTATGTCCGGCGTTCCCGCCCCCGACCTTCACGCGCACCTTGCCGGGCGCGAGGTCGAGCTCATCGTGGAACACCACGAGATCCGGCAGGGCGAGCTTGAAGAAGCGCAGCGCCTCGGCCGTCGAGCGGCCGGATTCGTTCATGAAGGTCTCGGGCTTCAGCAGCAGGACCTTCTCGCCGCCGATCACCGCGTCGGCAGCCTGACCCTGGAAGCGCCGACGCCACGGCTGCGCACCGTGGACGCGCGCGATCTCGTCCACGACCATGAAACCGATATTGTGGCGGTTTCCGGCGTAGCGGCTGCCCGGATTGCCGAGCCCGACGAAGAGGCGCATGGCGCCGGGCAGCAGGAGCGGATCGGGCGGGAGCGGCTGGCCGCCTCCGCCCGGACCCAAATCAGCCGGCGGTCTTGGCGGACTCGGCCTTGGAGGCCTCAGTCACCGCAGCGGCTTCCTTCTCGGCCTGGGCGCCGAGCGCGGCCGGAACCGCGATCGTGGCGAGCGTGAAGTCGCGGTCGATGACCGGACGGGCGCCCGTCGGAAGCTTCACGGCCGAGATGTGCAGCGAGTCGTTGATGTCGAGCCCTTCCAGGCTGGCCTCGATCGCGTCCGGGATCTGGTCGCTCGGGACGATCAGCTCGACCGTGTGGCGAACCACGTTCAGCGTACCTCCGCGCTTGAGGCCCTGGCAGGTCTCCTGCCCGACGAAGTGGACCGGAACCTCGACCGTGATCGTCTGCCCCTCGGCGAGACGCATGAAGTCGACGTGCAGGGGGAAATCCTTCACGGGGTCCAGCTGGTAATCGCGCGGGATGACGCGGGTGCGGTTGCCCGCAACGTCCAGCTCGAAAATCGTGGTCAGGAAGTGGCCCGCGAAGATGATCTGACGCATCTCGTTCGCATCGAGCGCGATCGAGACCGCGTCCGCGCCGCCGCCATAAATCACGGCCGGCACGCGGCCCTCGCGCCGCTCCGCCCGGGCACCGCCCTTGCCGGAACGCTCACGGGCAACAGCCTTCAGCTCTCTCACCGCACTCATCGGTTCTCTCCGAAACGTCGAAGGCCGCCATGAGGCGGCCTCTCTTCAGCGGCACCCGAACCGGCCGGATACGCCGCGAGCACAATCAGGGCTGTCTCGGCCCCGGCGCAGGCCCGCCATATAACTGGACCGGTCCGGGCACGCAACAGCTTAGGGCCAAAAATGAAACGGCGCGGGCTGAACCCGCGCCGCCGCGATCTCGAAAGATCGATCAGTACTTCCGGATGAGCGGAGCCTGGTCGTAGGCGGGCATGTCCGCGAACATCCAGCGGAAGCCGACCTTGAAGTCGTGCGAGTCGATGTTGCGGAAGCGGATCGGCGGGAAGCTGGCCGTCGCATCGTAGGTCGTGATCACGCCGGTGCGCGCATCGCCGAGGTTGATGTAGCGATAGGCGAACTCGACGGAGGCGTTCGGCGTGATGGCGTAGGAGACACCCGCATGCACGGCCCAGGCGAAGTTCGTCTCGCTGTGGTCGGGCGCGAAGGCGACGCCCAGGACAGGAACGTTCGTGTCGCGGAAGTTGTGAATGGTGTTGTGCGCGAAGCCCACGCCGCCGCCGACAAAGGGGGTGAAGCCGTTCCAGGTGCCGAGGTCGAAATAGACGTTGGCGAGGCCGACCCACTCCGACTTGCTGCCGGAATACTCATTCACGCCCGGGAAGAAGCCGGGGCCGCCGACGTAGCTGTCAGAGGCGTGCAGGTTGGCACGGCCGCGATACTCGCCGGTGATGTCCGCGCGAATCCAGTCGTTGAACTTGTAGCCGACACCCACGCCGCCGAACGGAGCGCTGTCGAAGCCCTTCTGGCGCGGCGTGCCGCCGACCAGGCCGGGGCTGTCGAGACGCTCCACGTCCTGGTTGCTGAAGCCGATATCGCCGCGGAGGTACCAGCCGCCCGCGAAGGGCGCCGCCATCTCGAAGGGCTCAGGCGCGGGGGGAGGAGGAAGAAGATCAGCCGCTTGCGCCGTCATGGTTGACGCCGCGACGGCCAGAAATCCCGCCAGGGAGGCGGAAACTTTCAAGCTGCCCATGACAGGGTCCCTTCGGTCTTGGCGGCCGCAAAATGGCCGCACGCGTTGAACTGGGTTCAACCTGTCATGCAGGAGTTAAAGGGGACTTAACCTTAGGATTTAAGCATACCCATTCATTGACGAAGACATCGGCGTTGCCGGAAAGCAACGACGTTTACGCGAAACCATTCGTTTACCATGCCGGAGCGGTTCCTGCCGCAGAGGCGCCGGTCGCGCTGTCATTCGGGTGTCATGCTGGCGGAGTTGGGAGAGCCATCCTGAACCAGCCTCCCGATCATGAATCTCTTTCCCGACGACGATGTCACCGAATTGCAACTCCTGGTGGACCAGGGCGCTACACTCCGCAGAGCCCTGATCGTCAGCGCCGTCGTGGGTAGCTCGATGATCTTCTACGCGGGCGTTCTGCTCGCCAGCTGAGGAGCCCGGAACGAACCGGGCGCAATGCTCTGGAGTTACCGCCCCGGGAAGAACGAGGGGACGATGGCCGAAGCAGCGGAACGGCAAGTCTCCGAAAGCGCCGAACGGACAAAGGAAGCTGCCGAGCAAACGGCGGCGGCCGCCCAGCAGACAAAGGACAGCGCGGACCGGCGCACCGAGCTCGCGGCAGACCGGACGGTGTTTGCGGCGGAGCGGACCTATGCGGCCTGGGTCAGAACCGGGCTCGCCGCCCTCGCGAGCGGGATCGGCGCCAAGAAGCTTCTCGGCGGGGTCGTGCCCGAGCCGGTGATCATCGCGACCGGTTCGGTGCTCGTTCTGTTCAGCGCCTTCTGCTTCGTCGCCGGGGTCTGGCGCCAGCTCTTCACCGGCGCCCCGCCCCCGAACCCGGACGTGAAGCGGCTGCCCCCGGCCGTCCTGCTCATCGTGAACGGGTTTTTGGCGCTCGTGGCGGTAGCCGCGCTGCTCGGGGTCTGGTTCGGCCAGAGCGGCTGATCAGGCGGCCCGGGACAGCGCGTCGACGACCTCGTCCACCACCTCGGTCACGAGCGCGCGGTCGTCGCCCTCACCCATGACCCGGATCACCGGCTCGGTGCCGGACGGCCGAATTACCAGACGTCCCCCCTTGCCCAGGCGCTCCTTCGCGGCCTCGATCGCGGTCACGACCGGCGCGCTCTTCAGCGGCTGGCCGCCCTTGGTGCGCACGTTCTTGAGGATTTGGGGCAGCGGCTCGAAGCAGTGGCAGACTTCCGAGACGGCCTTGTTCTGGCTCTTCACCACCGACAGGAGCTGCAGGGCCGCGATCAGCCCGTCCCCGGTCGTGGTGTAATCCGACATGATGATGTGGCCGGATTGCTCGCCGCCGAGATTATAGCCGTGCGCCCGCATGTGCTCGAGCACGTAGCGATCCCCGACCGCCGTGCGGATCAGGTCGAGCCCGAGGCCGCCGAGATAGCGCTCCAGACCCAGGTTGGACATGATGGTGGCCACGACGCCGGGCTGCGCCAGACGGCCATCCTCGCGCCAGCTCGTCGCGACAACGGCCATGAGCTGGTCGCCATCGACCCGCTGCCCCTTCTCGTCGACGATCAGCACGCGGTCCGCGTCGCCATCGAGCGCGATGCCGATATCGGCCCGCAACTCCCGCACCTTGCGGATCAAGGCGTCGGGCGCCGTCGAGCCCACGTCGCGATTGATGTTGAAGCCGTCCGGCTCGACCCCGATGGCGATGACCTCGGCCCCGAGCTCCCAGAGCGTCTCCGGGGCTACCTTGTAGGCGGCGCCGTTGGCGCAATCGACGACGACCCGCAACCCTTCCAGGTCGAGCTGGCGCGGCAGCGTGCGCTTGGCGAACTCGATGTAGCGGGCGTGCACGCTTTCGATGCGCTTGGCGCGGCCCAGCGCGTCCGAGGCTGCGAGGCGGACGGCGAGATCCGCATCCATCAGGGCCTCGATCTCGCTCTCGGTGTCGTCGGATAGCTTGAACCCGTCCGGCCCGAAGATCTTGATGCCGTTGTCCTCATACGGGTTGTGCGAGGCCGAGATCATCACGCCGAGATCGCAGCGCATGGAGCGCGTCAGCATCGCGACGGCGGGCGTCGGCATCGGTCCGAGGAGCAGAACGTCCACCCCGACGGACGTGAAGCCTGCAACCAGCGCCGTCTCGATCATGTAGCCCGACAGCCGCGTGTCCTTGCCGATCACCACGCGGTGCCGGTAGTCGCCGCGCTGGAACAGCAGGCCGGCGGCCTGGCCGACCTTGAGGGCCAGCTCGGGCGTGATCACGCCATTGGCCCGTCCCCGGACGCCGTCCGTTCCGAAATACTTGCGCACGCCATGCTCCTGTGCCCCGAAGCGTCGTTGCCTTTCAGAAAGGCGACATTCGGGCAGCCGCAACCTACAGCCTAGCTGATAGCGGTTGAAGGATGATGAGTCCGCGCACCCGTGCTGATGCGCGTGTGGCGAAGGGCTGCTGCGCCTGGAACGGCCCCGCCCGGCCGCTCATATCTGGAGCCTCGTGCCGCTGTTGCGGCTGCAGGGTGTCTCAGGAAGGCTTCATGACCCCACTCTCGATTCTCGAACTCGTCCGGGTCACGGAGGAGACCGACGCCCGCGGGGCGCTCCTGAACGCGCGCGACCTCGCCCGGCATGCCGAGCGGCTCGGCTATGGGCGCATCTGGGTCGCCGAGCACCACAACATGATCGGGATCGCGAGCGCCGCGACCTCGGTCGTGCTCGCCCATATCGCGGGCGGCACGAACACCATCCGGATCGGCGCCGGCGGCATCATGCTGCCGAACCACGCGCCCTACGTGATCGCGGAGCAGTTCGGCACGCTGGAGCGGCTCTTCCCGGGCCGGATCGATCTCGGGCTCGGCCGGGCGCCCGGCACGGACCAGATGACGCTGCGCGCGCTGCGGCGCAGCCCCGAGGCGGCGGAGCATTTTCCGCAGGACGTTCTCGAGCTGCAGGCGCTTCTGGCGGAAGCCGGGCCGGGGCAGCGCATCCAGGCCGTGCCCGCCGCGGGCACCAACGTGCCGCTCTGGATCCTCGGCTCCAGCCATTTCGGCGCGATGCTCGCGGCCGAGCTCGGGCTGCCTTACGCGTTCGCGTCGCATTTCGCCCCGGACCTGCTCGTCGACGCGCTGCAGATCTACCGCGCGCGCTTCAAGCCGTCCCAGCAGCTCGCGCGGCCCTACGCGATGGTCGGCGTGAACGTGGTCGCGGCCGAAACCGACGCGGAGGCGCGCCGGCTCGCCACCACCCAGCAGATGTCCTTCACCAACATGTTCCGCGGCACGCGCGGGCTCAGCCAGCCGCCGATCGACGACATCGAAACCTATTGGTCGCCGGCCGAGAAAGCGCAGGTGATGGGGATGCTCGCCCGGACGATCGTCGGCTCCCCGGCGACGGTGCGGGCGGGGCTGGACGCCCTGATCGCCGAGACGGGTGCCGACGAGCTGATGATCGTGACGGACGTCTACGACCACGCGGACCGCCTACGCGCCATCGAGCTGATCGCCGAGGCCGCTGGCCTCAAGGCCACCGCATCCGGACCCGCCGCCGCCCAGGCGGCGTGACGGACCAGGCCCAACAAAAAAGCCCGCCGGATCGGCGGGCTTTTTCATCAGGTGAGGCTTGGGGTCAGGCCTGGGGCTGAGGCTCCAGACCGCCGGGCTCGCCGCGGGGCCGGTTGCGGCCGGCCTGCGGGACGGGCGACCCGCGTGACGGTGCCGGCGGCTCGCCGACATCGCGGACGGGCGGCTTGCCGTCGAGCAGATCCCGGATCTCGTCACCCGACAGCGTCTCGTATTCGAGCAACCCGTGCGCGAGGGTCCGAAGGTCCTCGGAGCGCTGCGTGAGGATGCGGCGGGCGTCCTCGAGCCCGGTCTCGACAAGGCGGCGAACCTCCGAGTCGATCTTCTGCGCCGTGGCTTCCGACACGTTCTGCTGCCGGTTCACCTGCATGCCGAGGAACACCTCGTCGTTGTTCTCGCCGTAGGCGACGGTGCCGAGCTCGGGCGAGAAGCCCCAGCGGGTCACCATCATGCGGGCGAGACGCGTCGCCTGGTCGATGTCCGACTGGGCGCCGGACGTCACCTTGTCGTGCCCGAACGTCATCTCCTCGGCGATGCGGCCGCCCATCATGATGGCGAGGCGCGAGGTCATCTGCTCGAAGGACATCGAGAGCTTGTCCCGCTCGGGCAACTGCATGACCATGCCGAGCGCGCGGCCGCGCGGAATGATGGTCGCCTTGTGCACCGGGTCCGTCGCCGGAACGTTGATGGCCACGATGGCGTGACCGGCCTCGTGATAGGCCGTGAGGCGCTTCTCGTCGTCGGACATCACGAGGGTGCGGCGCTCCGCGCCCATCATGACCTTGTCCTTGGCGTCCTCGAACTCATGCATCGTGACGATGCGCTTGCCGCGGCGGGCGGCGAGCAGGGCCGCCTCGTTGACGAGGTTCATCAGGTCGGCGCCCGAGAAGCCGGGCGTGCCGCGCGCCACCGTCTTCAGGTCGACGTCGGGCGCGAGCGGCACCTTGCGGACATGGACGCGCAGGATCTTCTCGCGGCCGACGATGTCCGGGTTCGGGACCACGATCTGGCGGTCGAAGCGGCCGGGACGCAGCAGCGCGGGGTCCAGCACATCGGGCCGGTTCGTGGCCGCGATGATGATGATGCCCTCGTTCGCCTCGAACCCGTCCATCTCGTCGAGGAGCTGGTTCAGCGTCTGCTCGCGCTCGTCGTTGCCGCCGCCGAGGCCCGCGCCGCGGTGCCGGCCGACGGCATCGATCTCGTCGATGAAGATGATGCAGGGCGCGTTCTTCTTCGCCTGCTCGAACATGTCGCGGACGCGGCTCGCGCCGACGCCGACGAACATCTCGACGAAGTCCGATCCCGAGATCGTGAAGAACGGCACGTTCGCCTCGCCGGCGACGGCACGCGCGATCAGCGTCTTACCGGTGCCGGGCGGGCCGACGAGCAGGCAGCCGCGCGGGATGCGGCCGCCGAGGCGCTGGAACTTCTGCGGATCGCGCAGGAATTCGACGATCTCCTGGAGGTCGTCCTTGGCCTCGTCGACGCCAGCGACGTCCTCAAAGGTGACGCGGCCATGCGCCTCCGTCAGCAGCTTCGCCTTGGACTTGCCGAAGCCCATGGCTCGGCCCGCGCCTGATTGCATCTGCCGAGACAGGAAGATCCAGGCGCCGATGAACACGAGGATCGGGAGCCAGTTCACGAGCAGCGCGATGAACCAGGGGGTCGAGTCCCCGGCCGGGCGGGCCGTGATCTGGACGCCCTTCTGCGACAGCTTCTGGACGAGAAGCGGGTCGTAGGGCGCATAGGTCGTGAAGGTGCGACCGTCGGAATAGGTGCCTGAGATCTCCTGGCCGGAGATCACCACATTGGAGATGCGGCCGTTATCGGCGTCGCTCAGAAGCTGGCTATAGGCGATGTCGCCGCCTCCGCCTCGATGGCCGGGATTCTGGAACAGCGTGACGAGCGCCAGGACCAGAAGGAAAATGATCACCCACAGGGCGAAGTTTCGAAAATTCGGATTCATCTCTGCGGGCGATCCCCGAGACGCGTGGCGAGCGGACGCACTCGTCTCCTCAAGGTAATCTAGGGACGCCCAGGTCCCCTGCCAAGTGAACCAGCCTCCGGGATAGCGATCGCGGTTACCGCTTCTCGTTTCCCGCGACGCCGAACACCCTCCGGAGACACGGTGAGCGTTGCCTTCCGGTCGAGATGAAGCAGCCGACCCGCGAGCGTGCGGCGCACCGAAAGCCCGCTTCGGAGCCCCAGCAGCAGCGCCTCCAGACACTCCTCAAGTCGCTCGAGCCGCAGATGCGCCTCCGCGCCCTCCGCTGTTCCGGGCGCGCGGTCCTTAACGGCACGCATGAGGACGCGCAGCACGATCTCCCTCGGCTCGCGCGCCAGATCCCGGGCGTCCAGCACGAGGTCGGCGCCGCATCGTCGTGCCGCCCGGTCGAAAACGCCACGCGCGGCGTGGTCCAAAGCCTCGTCCGCTCTCGACAGGCGCTCTGCCAGCCGGCCGAGACGCCCGGCATCGAGCCCCTCCCGCGAGAGCAGCGGCAACAGCTCGCGGCGCCAGCGCACCCGGGCGAAGCGCGGGTCGGCGTTCGAGGGATCCTCGGCGAAAGGCCAGCCGTGCTCCCGGCAGGTCGCCAGCAGCCGCGCCTTGGAAAACGGCAGAAGCGGCCTGACATGGCGGATGCCGCCCCGCGCGACCTCGCGCCGCATGCCGACCAATCCGGACAAGCCGGATCCGGCGGCGAGGCGCATCATCAGCGTCTCGGCCTGATCGTCGAGCGTGTGCGCGGTGGCGAGGTCCGTCGCGCCGATATCGCGCGCATGGTCGACGAGCAGGCGGTAGCGGGCCTGCCGCGCCGCTTCCTGCGAGACGGTTTCCGCTTTTCGGCCAGACCAGGTCAGGATTGTATGCGGCACCCCGAGATGCGCCGCGAAGCGCGCCACCGCTTCCGCTTCCGCCTGGGAGCCGGGCCGAAGCCCATGGTCCACGGTGGCGGCCGAAATGTCCGGGCCGCCCCGGGCTCGCGCCCATGCGGCGAGGCCCCCCAGCAGCGCGGTGGAATCCGGGCCGCCGGAGACGGCCGCGAGAATGCGCGGGACATCACCCAGCGGCGAGAAGGCCGCCGCGAACTCGGCCTCGCCAAGCGGCGCCTTGCCCGAGCCGGGCCGCCGACGGGTCACGCCGAGCAGCGCGCCTTCTTCTGCTCGCGGTCGACCGCCTGTTTCAGACTTGCCGAGGCCTGCGGGTACTTGCGCTCGACCTCCGCGAAGGTGGCGCAGGCCTGGTCCTTGGCGCCGAGGGCGTTGAGCGACATGCCGAGCTTGAGAAGCGCGTCGGGCGCCTTCGACGAGCGGGTGTGTTCGGTCGACACCTTCAGGAACTGCTCGGCAGCATCCCGCGGCTTGTTGCGCTGGAGGTATGTCTCGCCGAGCCAGTAGGTCGCGTCCCCGGCGAGCCGGTCACGGCCGTGCTGAGACAGGAAGCGACGGAGCGCGGGTTCGGCCTGATCCCACTGCTTCTGCGTCACATAGGCGAAGGCGGCCTCGTAATCCGAGCGCGCCTCGCCCCCGCCTGCCGGCGGGAGGCTCGCGGTCGCGCGCGGGGCGGAAGCTGCCGGGTTCGTGCCCGAACCCCCGGGATTCAGGCCGGCTACGGGCCCGCGCGCGGCCGCGCCGAGGTCCAGCGGCGCTGCGGCCGGAGCGCCTTCGGTGAACGCGCTATCCTCCCCGCCCCCGCGCCGACGCCCCGGAACCGGATCGGTGATGGGAGCGGAGGACGACGCCGTTCCGAGCGGGCGCGGCGCGCCAGGCGCATCGGGCTCGGCGCCAGGGTCGAAGGCGTCGCTGCGACGGTTCGAGCGCGTCGTCGTCGCGGGCGGCTGCGAGGGCGGCGTGGTGGCCGGGGCCGCCGGGCGGGCTCCGCCCGACCGCTCCTGGAACCGGTACTCGACGTCCTCCTGGAACTTGCGCAGCTGTTCCTTCTGCTGCCGGTTCTCGAACTGCAACTGCTCGATGTGACCGGACATCTGCCGAACCTGCCCTTCGAGGCGGTTCAGCCTCACGACGAGTTCGGACGCATCCTGCGCGAGCGCCGGAGCGAGGCAGGTCGTGAACAGCGCGGCGCTGAGCGCCAGCGCGGCGAAGCGGGCCATCGGCACTCTCCTTGCAGGCTCGCCTAGCATGGCCGGCCGGCGAGGCCAAAGGCCGACGCGGCCGGAGGCCGCGGCGGCACGAACGTGGGCGATCAGGATTCGCCGCCGGCCCCGATGACGGTCACGGCGCGGCGGTTCTGCGACCAGCACGAGATGTCGTTGCAGACCGCAACCGGGCGCTCCTTGCCGTAGGAGACGGTCCGCATGCGGGCGGCGGGGATCCCGCGCGAGGCCAAATAGTCACGCACGGTCTGTGCGCGGCGGGCGCTGAGCGAGAAGTTGTATTCGCGCGTGCCGCGCTCGTCCGCATGGCCTTCCACCAGGAACGAGTGGCGCGGGTAGCGCTGCAGCCACTGCGCCTGCCGGTCGAGCGTGCCGGTCGCGGTTGGCGTCAGGTCGGAGGAGTCGGACTCGAAGAACACGCGATCGCCGACATTGACGACAAAGTCCTGAGCCGAGCCCGGGGTGGCCGGACCGCCGGCACCGCCCGCGCCAAAGCCCCCGCGCCCACCGGCGCCGCCGGCCGCGGATGCGTCGGCGAGTTGGTCGGGCGTGGACGAGCAGGCAGCAATCGACAAGGCGGCCGTCAACGCGGCAGCAAGCTTGAGGGCGGTTGCGCCCCGACCGAGGGACGACAGCGACATCTCGAAGAACTCCTTCACGCAACCCTGGACGGGATCAGGGCTAGCCGCGAGGTGTTAAGGACAGGTTCCGTCAACCTTGACGAAGTCTTGCCGGCACGACGTAGCGCCGGCCGCGAATCCGAAAGGTCTCGTCAGGGTTAATGCTGTCTGAATTGCGGCAGACCACCCGAGCGCGGACCGAAGTGATCGCTCAGGCTCCGCCGCTCAGCAGCGGGGACCAGGTAGGGTCGGACGCATAGGACGGCGTCGGGACCGACACCTCCACCTTGCCGGTGATGTCGATCATGAAGAGCTTGCCGCCGGACTGACCGCCCGGATCACGGAAGATCACCAGGTACTGGCCGTTTGGCGCCCAGGACGGGCCTTCGTTGTGGAAGCCCTCCGTGAGGATGCGCTCGCCCGAGCCGTCCGCCTTCATCACGCCGATGGCGAAGCCGCTGGCGCCCTGCTTGGTGAACGCGATGAGGTCGCCGCGCGGCGACCAGGCCGGCTGCGAATAGGCGCCCTGGCCGAAGGAGATGCGGCGGGGCGACGAGCCGTCCGCCCCCATCACGTAGATCTGCTGTTTTCCGCCGCGGTCGGATTCGAACACGATCTGCGACCCGTCCGGGGAATAGGACGCCGAGGTATCGATGGCGTTGGTGTTGGTCAGCCGGCTCGTCTGCTTGGAGCCGAGATCATAGGCGTAGATGTTGGAGTTCGCGCCGTCCTGCAGGCTGATGAGCAGGCGGCGGCCGTCCGGGGCGAAGCGCGGGCTCGCGCTCATCTCGGGGAAGTTGCCGACGAGCTGGCGCGCGCCCGTCTCGAGGTTGATGACCTGGACGCGGGGCTGCTGCCCCGAGGTCTGGGACATGAAGGCAATGTCCTGCGTCACGGGCGAATAGCGCGGTGCGACCGCTAGCGCCTCGCCCTGCGTCAGGTAGCGCACGTTGCCGCCGTCCTGGTCCATGACGGCGAGGCGCTTGCGCCGGTTCTCCTTCGGGCCGGATTCGTCCACGAACGCGATGCGCGTGTCGAAGAAGCCGCCGACGCCCGTGATCTTCGTGAACACCGCGTCCGAGATGATGTGGCCGACCCGGCGCCAGCTGGCCGAATCCGTCGTGTATTGCTGGCCTTGGACCTGCTGCCCCGAGACGAGGTCCCACAGCCGGAACTCGGCCCGGAGCCGGCCCGAGGCGTCGCGCGTCACGCGCCCGGTCACCAGCCCCTGCGCGCCGCTCGCCTTCCAGGCCGCGAATTGCGGTGCGGCGTCGAAGGCCGGGCGCTCGGGGAAGCGCGCCTTCTCGAGCACTTGGAAGTAGCCCGAGCGGGTGAGGTTGTTGGCGATGATGCCGCTGATGCGCGGCCCGAGATCGCCCTCGCCGCCGAAATCCGCCACCGCGATTGGGATCGGCTGGAAGTTGCCGCGGCGCACGTCGATCACGAGCTCGGCCCGTGCAGGCGCGACAAGCGCCGGCGCGGCGAGACCGGCGACAAGGCCGGCAGCTAGGGAGTGGAAGGAACGACGGCTGAGAAGGGTCATGGGGTCTGACGGGTTGGCGCTGCGAGACGACGGGGTGTCATCACCCCACCTGCCTCGGATCGAAGTTCACCACGAGCTCGCGCCAATCGTTGTAGAAGGGCGCGAACTGGGCCGGGATGCGGAGCGGCGCGCAGCGGCGGGTCGCGCGCGTCGCGCTGTCCGCCACGGTGCGGAAAAGCGGATCGCCCGAGGTGTTCACCACCACCGGCTCGCCCGCGAGCGAACCATCCTGGTTCAGCCTGACCCGCACGGTCGGAACCGGCGGCTTGTCGGCCGACTGGGCGGCGATCGGCACCTGCCAGCAGCGGTGCAACTGCTCGGACAGAAGCCCGATCAGCTGGTCGCGCTGGCTCGGGTTGAGCCGCTGCGAATTGCCGGCCGCGGTGCCGAGCGACGCGGTGCGCTGGACCTCGCGGCCCGTGGCGCCCGAGGATTGCGACGGCTCCTTGGAGGCGAGCAGCTGGCGGATGTCGCCGGGGCTGAACTTGTCCGCCGCCTCGGCCTGCTTGCGCGCCTTCGCCTCGGCATCCGCCTTGGCTTTCGCCTGGGCGAGCGCCTTGGCCTTGGCATCCGCCTCGGCCTTGGCCTTGGCGTCCGCGAGTTCCTTGCGGCGCTCGGCCTCCGCTTCGGCCTTCTCGCGCGCCTCGGCCTCGGCGATCGCCTTCATCTTGGCGTCGAGCTCCGCCTTGGCCTTTGCCTCCGCGAACTGCTTGCGGTGCTCGGCCTCGGCTTTCGCCTTGGCGTCGGCCACCTGCTTCCTGTGCTCCGCCTCGGCCTTGGCCTTCGCGGCCTCGACGCGAGCCTTCTCGAGCGCTTCGGCTTCCAGCCGTTCGGCCATCTTTTCGGCCTCGACGGCCTTGGCCTCCGCGGCGGCTTTGGCGGCTGCGGCAGCCTTGGCGTCGGCCGCCTTCTGCGCCTCGACCTTCGGGTCGGGCTTCGGCGGCTCGGGACGGGACGGCGGTGCCGGCGGCGGCGGCTCGGGATTGGCCTCGGCCAGACGCTTGGGCGCGGGCGGAGGCGGAGGCGCGGCAGCCGCGGCCGCAGCCTCGGTCTCTTCCTCGGCGACCTTCACCTCCGCGGGCCGCTTCGGCGGCGCCGGCGCGTCGACCTTCGCTTCCCCGGGATCGCGCTCAACGCGGGTCTCGGCGACGCGGTCGGCGCGGGGCTTGGGATCCGGCAGCGGCTTGGCCGCCTGCCGCTCGCCCTTGGTCATCTCGGAGAACTGGTTCTCCGTCATGACCTCGACCGGAATGCCTTCATTCGCATCCGGCAGGGTGTTGGAGGACAGGCCGAACACGGCCGCGAGCAGGATCGCGCCATGCGCCGCGCCGGAGATCCAGGGGCCGGGCTGGGAACGGTTAAAGGACACACGCACGATCTGCCGCGAACCTCAGCGCTGCTCAGGCTCGGTCACGAGCGCGACCCGCTTGAAGCCCCCAGAGGTCACGATCGCCATCACCTGCGCGACACGGCCGTACTCGACC
>JAQGJZ010000029.1 GCA_028290385.1 Enterovirga sp. | reverse complement strand
ACGCGCTCGTGCTCGATCCGCCGCGTGCCGGTGCCGAGGCGCAATGCCGTCAGCTGATCCTGTCGTCCCTGGAAACCGTCGTCATGGTCTCCTGTGATCCCGGCACCTTTGCGCGGGACGCCGCGATCCTGGCCGGCGGCGGCTTCGCGGCCCGGCGCATCGTTCCCGTCGACCAGTTCGCCTGGAGCGCGCATGTCGAGATCGCGGCCGTGTTCGGGCGCAAGCGGGCCGGCGTGCGCCGGCGGCGGTGAGGATCAGGGGTAGAGGCGGGTCCGCGTCCAACCCTCGGCCGTGCGGGTAAAGCGCACGCGGTCGTGCAGGCGGAACGGCCGGTCCTGCCAGAACTCGATCTGGACGGGTGCGATCCGGTAGCCGGTCCAATAGGGCGGGCGCGGCACGGTGCCCACGGCGTATTTGGCGGCATAGCTGGCGATCGCCTTTTCGAAGGCGAAGCGGCTTTCGAGCGGGCGCGATTGCTGGCTCGCCCAGGCACCGATCCGGCTGTCCCGGGCGCGGCTCGCGAAATACGCGTCCGCCTCCTCGTCCGTGACCTGGGTGACGAGGCCTCGCGCCCGCACCTGCCGGCGCAGGCTCTTCCAGTGCAGCACGAGCGCGGCTTTGGGGTTGTGCGTCAGCTCGACGCCCTTTGCCGATTCCGTATTGGTGTAGAAGACGAACCCGTCCTCGTTGGCCTCTTTCAGGAGGACCATCCGGACATCCGGCAGGCCGTCCGCGTCCACGGTCGCGAGCGCCATGGCGTTCGGGTCGTTCGGCTCGGAGGCCTCCGCGTCCTTCATCCAGGTCGCGAATAGCCGGAAAGGCTCGTCGGCCTCGGTGAAATCACCGCTTCTTAACATGTCGGAGCTTGTATCCGTGGCCACTGGGTGAAGCCGCTGATTACGATTGTAGCAATGTCGGGCGATTATAGGTTGGTCTCGTCCCTGCGCGAAGCGTTCCCTGCCGCAGCCCGCGTGCTGATGGCGGTCGCGATCGGTGCGACGCTCGGCGGGTGCAGCTTCGCCATCCCTTCCCTGACCCCGAACGCGCCCGAGGAAACGACGGGCTCGATATCCCCCGCGCCGACATCGCAAAAACTTTTCGCCGAGCTTGGCCCCGAGGAAACCCGCCGCTCACGCGCGGCGCTCGCCGTGGCGCTGGATCCGCAGGGCAACGGCAAGCCGGTGAAGTGGGACAATCCCGAGAGCGCGATGTCGGGCGAGATCACTCCCGAGGGCGCACCCTTCGTGGAAGCGGACGAGATCTGCCGCACGTTCACGGCCTCGCTCGCCACGGACGCGAAATCACGGCGCGTTCTCGGCAAGGCATGCCGGTTCTCGGCCGACGAGTGGCTTCTGCGAGATCTCCGGCCCAAGAAATCGTAAGGGATGGCCGCGGCCGGGCGTTGCGTTTCGGCAACACCAGGCCCACATGAGCCGCACACAGTCGTCGGCGAGGCTGAGCCTCCACCAGGCAAAGGTTTCGAAGGCCCATGCGCAATCCTTACGACATTCTCGGCGTGTCGAAGAGCGCGACCGAAGCGGACATCAAGAAGGCGTTCCGCAAGCTCGCCAAGCAGTACCACCCCGACCGCAACCCGGAAGACGCCAAGGCGAAAGACAAGTTCGCTGAGGTGAACGCCGCCTATGAGATCCTGGGCGCGGCGGACAAGCGCGCCCAGTTCGACCGCGGCGAGATCGATGGCGAGGGTAAGCCCCGCTTTCAGGGGTTCGAGGGGTTCGGCGCCGGGGGCGGCGGTGCCCGCGAGGGCTTCTCGTTCGGTTTTGGCGGCGGATCGCCCTTCGGACGCGGCGGGGCCGGGGCCGGGGCCGGGGCCGCGGGTGCGGGCGAGGACATCTTCTCCCACTTGTTCGGCGAGACGCTCAGGGGCGGCGGGAGGACGCGAGCGATGCGCGGCGACGACGTCGAGGCGGTTCTCACCGTGGATATCGAGAGCATCGCGAACGAGGAAAAGCAGCGCATCACGCTGCCGGGCGGGCGCGAGGTCGAGGTCACGCTGCCGCCGGGGGTGGCGGACGGGCAGACCGTGCGGCTGCGCGGCCTCGGACGACCCGGGGTTGGCGGCGCGGATTCCGGCGACCTTCTGCTGACCCTGAAGGTCGCGCCGCAGGACCGCTACACGATCGAGGGCAGCGACCTGCGCCTGCGGCTGCCAGTGGACCTCGAGGATGCGGTGCTCGGCGGCAAGGTCCGGGTGCCGACGCCCACCGGGCTCGTCGAGATGAACATTCCGCCGATGACGAGTTCGGGCCGCACGTTCCGCCTGCGCGGAAAGGGCCTGCCCAAGAAGGGCGGGAAGGGCGACCTGCTGGTTACGGCCGAGATCCGTCTGCCCGAGCATGCGGATCAGGACCTCGAGTCCTATGCCCGCAAGCTGCGCGGCGCGAAGGTCGCCTGAGGCCATAGCGGCTCCGGGCGCGTCCGCATCTGCCGCGGCCGCTTAACCGACCCTCAACCATCCCGGTCTTCCCGTTCGGCCAAAGCCGTCCATGGCGCGTTGATCTCGGGTTGCGGAGATGCGCCCATGGACGAGATGACCCGCAGCGTCGCTTGGGCGATCGCGGAAGCATGGTGGCGCCAGCGAAACCGCGTCGCGGCCGGTTCCGTGCCGGAAGCGAGCTCCTCCACCGAGTACGCGGACAATTTTTGGCAGGGCTGGGTCGCCGAAGCGAAGGCCGCGTTTCAGGCCATGGAACGATGCGCCGAGATGCGCGCCGCGGCCGCGCAGACGAGCGGTGCGGCCCCTGCGGCCATCTCGCCCGTGATCGCCCGGATTTGAACCAGTCTCCCGACCGCTCTTTCGCCGCCCCGACCGCTCGGCTAGAAGCCGGCCTCGACGATCGAACGAGGCGGACAGCAAACAATGGCGGACAACGCGGCCGCGGGCCTGCTCTCCGGCAAGCGCGGGCTCATCATGGGCGTGGCCAATAATCGGTCCATAGCCTGGGGCATCGCGAAATCCGCGCACGCTCATGGCGCGGAGCTGGCCTTCACCTACCAGGGCGACGCCCTGAAGAAGCGCGTCGAGCCGCTGGCGGCGGAGCTCGGCGGGGCCGTGGTCGGCCATTGCGACGTAACGGATCCGGCGAGCCTCGATGCCGTGTTCGCCGAAACGGAACGGCTCTGGGGCGGCCTCGACTTTGTGGTTCACGCCATCGCGTTCTCCGACAAGGACGAGCTGACGGGGCGCTACGTCGACACGAGCGAGGCGAACTTCACCAAGTCGCTCCTGATATCCTGCTATTCCTTCACGGCGGTCGCTCAGCGCGCCGAGAAGCTGATGAAGGACGGCGGCTCGCTCGTGACGCTGACCTATTACGGCGCCGAGAAATGGATGCCGCATTACAACGTGATGGGCGTCGCCAAGGCGGC
>JAQGJZ010000016.1 GCA_028290385.1 Enterovirga sp. | reverse complement strand
GAGGAGGCGTGGCAGAGGCGCGTGCAATGGTCGACGTTGTTGGTGCCGAAGCCGGCGCGGACCAGCTTCTGGAAGAGGTAGGCCTCCTCGTTCGAGCCCTTGGCGGAGCCGAAGCCGGCGAGCGCGCCGCCGCCCAGCGTATCGCGGATGCCGGCGAGGCCGCCCGCGGCCTTCTCCAGCGCCTCCTCCCAGGTCGCCTCGCGGAAATGCGTCAGCGGGTTCATGGGGTCGATGTCGACATCGTGCTTGGACACGCCCTCCTTGCGGATGAGCGGCACGGTCAGGCGGTCGCCGTGATGCACGTAGTCGAAGCCGAACCGCCCCTTCACGCAGAGGCGTTCCTGGTTCGACGGGCCGTCGCGGCCCTGCACGGCGACGATCTTGTCGTCCTTGATCTCGTAGGTGAGCTGGCAACCGACGCCGCAATACGGGCAGACGGAGTTCACCTCGCGGTCGGGCGCGTTGGTGAACACGCCCTGCTCGTCGACCAGCGCCTTTTCCATGAGCGCGCCGGTCGGGCAGGCCTGCACGCATTCTCCGCAGGAGACGCAGGTCGAGCCGCCCATCGGGTCGTCGAAATCGAAGACGATCTTTTCGACGTGGCCGCGATAAGCCATGCCGATCACGTCGTTGACCTGGACCTCGCGGCAGGCCCGCACGCACAGCCCGCAATGGATGCAGGCATCCAGCTGCACGGCCATCGCCGGATGCGAGAAGTCGTCCGCCTTGTTCGGCCTGTCGATCGCCGGGAAGCGGCTGTCCGCCAGCTCGATCCGGTCCGACCAGGTCCAGAAGGCGGAGTTCGGATCATGGGCGCATTCGCGCTCGGGCTGATCGGCGAGCAGCAGTTCGAAGACGAGCTTGCGCGAGTCCTCCGCCCGCTCGGAGGCGCTCTTCACCTTCATGCCGGGCGTGGGCCTGCGGATGCATGAGGCCGCCAGCACCCGCTCGCCCTCCACCTCGACCATGCAGGCGCGGCAATTGCCGTCCGGCCGGTAGCCGGGCTTGGTCGAATAGCAGAGATGCGGGATGTCGGTGCCGTGCCGGCTCGCGACCTGCCAGATCGTCTCGCCCGGGCGGGCGCTGACGTCCTTCCCGTCCAGCGTGAAGTGGATCTCGTCCTCGAAAACGGGGAGCCCGTCAGACATGGTGGGCCTCGCTTATGGGCGCCGACGTGTTGCCGGCCGGTGAGTCTGGCGCTCGCCCCTCCCCCTTGAGGGGAGGGGTCGGGGGTGGGGGTGCCTGCTCGGCCTGGGTCGCCAGAGCGGCAAAGATAGTGTCGAGCACGGAGTCCATGGCCTCGAACACCTCGGTGTTCCAGAAGCGAAGCACGCGGTAGCCACGCTCGGCCAGAAAGGCGTCACGCCGCCGATCCGCGTCAGCATGCGCCTCGGTCGCGTGCTGCGAGCCGTCGAGTTCCACGACGATCCGGTGCTTGTGGCAGCAGAAATCCACGACGTAGGGACCGAGGGCGACCTGCCGGCGAAAATGCGATCCGGTGGTCGGCGTTCTCCGGCGAAGGTGCCACCAGAGCTCTTTCTCGGCATCGGTCGTGCGCTTGCGCAAGCCGGCTGCGGCTCGTTTCGCGGTGGGCGTCGGCTGCCTCAACGGCTCGGCGGCGTGCTCGCACCCCCACCCCTTACCCCTCCCCTCAGGGGGGAGGGGCGCGGCCGGCGTTGCGCCGATAGCGGGTGTGGGGGGGCGCGCGACCACCGCGTTTCTCAATACCGCGCCGGTTTGCCGGGTACGGGCTCGTCCGCGGCGATTGCCGGCGCGATGCCGGCGAAGTCGTCGCGAAAATGCTTCATGACCTGCTTGACCGGGTTCATGGCCGCCTGGCCGAGGCCGCAGATCGAGGCGTCCGTCATGACCTTGGTCAGCTCGTTCAGGAGCTCCTCGTCCCAGGTCGGGCGCTCCATGATGGTCACGGCCTTCTCGGTGCCGATCCGGCAGGGGGTGCATTGCCCGCAGGATTCGTCCTCGAAGAACTTCATCAGGTTGAGCGCGACGTCACGCATGTTGTCCTGGTCGGACAAGACGACGACGGCGGCCGATCCGATGAACGAGCCATGCGGCTCGAGCGTGCCGAAATCGAGCGGGATGTCGCCCATCGCGGCCGGCAGGATGCCGCCTGAGGCGCCGCCGGGCAGGTAGCCCTTGAACGTGTGCCCCTCGGCCATGCCGCCGCAATGTTCGTCGATGAGTTCGCGCACCGTGATGCCGGCCGGGGCGAGCTTCACGCCCGGCTCATGCACGCGCCCGGAGACCGAGAAGGTGCGCAGGCCCGTGCGGCCGTTGCGGCCATGCGAGCCGAACCATTCGGGGCCCTTCTCGACGATGGCCCGCACCCAGAACAGCGTCTCGACATTGTTGATCAGCGTCGGGCGGCCAAACAGCCCGACCTGGCTCGGGAACGGCGGCTTGTGCCGCGGCAGCCCGCGCTTGCCCTCGATCGATTCGAGCATCGCGCTCTCCTCGCCGCAGATATACGCGCCGGCGCCCCGCCGGAGGTGGATGCGCGTGCGCCCGGCAAGGCCCGCCGCCTCGAGCTTCGGGATCTCGGCCAGCAGGATCTCGCGGCATTGCGGGTA
>JAQGJZ010000544.1 GCA_028290385.1 Enterovirga sp. | reverse complement strand
CCAGAACCCCGAAGAGCGGCGTCGTCGCGTTGAGGATCGCGGCTCCCCCGCCGCTCAGCCGCATCTGCGCCCAGACAAACAGCGTGAACGGCACGAGGTTGTTCACGACGCTCATCACGGCGAGAGCGGCCCAGGCCGCCCGGGTTCGCGGCAGCCGAATTCCGAGCCCGAGAAGCAGCAGGTTCAGCAAGGCAGCCGCGATCCCGACGCGCAGAAGCACGAGGGTGAACGGCGGGATCTCCTTCACGGCCACGGCGACGAAGAAGAACGAGCCGCCCCAGAGAACGGACAGCGCGAGCAGCATGAGCCACTCGCCCCCACCCATTGTCCGCTGGGGCGCAGAAGATTGACGCACGGGGAAACCTCCGGCCCCGGCATCTACGCGGGACGCTGCCGGGACGCGACCCGGTTCCTGCAGCTCCGCCGGGAACGCAACCCTGACCCGCAGCGCACGCGACAACCGCAACCTTGACTTGGACCTCAGCGGACGGACGGCCGTAGAAAAACCAAGTTGAGAGAAGGAAACGCCGGCCGATGTGGCAGTAAGTCTACAATCCTTTCGGGAACGCCATCCTGTCCACGCTCGCGGCCGCAATCCCGGTCGTGTCCCTGCTGGTGCTGATCGCGTCCGGCAAGGTGAAGGCGCATGTCGCCGCGGTTGTCGCGCTCGTCGTCGCCATCCTGGTCTCGGTCTTCGCTTTCACCATGCCCAGCGGCCTGGCCATCCGGGCGGCGCTTTTCGGGGTCGCCACAGGCATGTTCCCGATCGGCTGGATCATCCTGAACGTGATCTTTCTCTACCGCCTCACCGTCGAGAAAGGCTGGTTCAGGGTGCTCGAGCGCTCGATCGGCGGGATCACGCCCGACCGTCGGCTGCAGCTTCTCCTGATCGCCTTCGCGTTCGGGGCCTTTTTTGAGGGCGCGGGCGGGTTCGGCACCCCGGTCGCGGTCACGGCGCGATCCTCATCGGGCTCGGCTTCTCGCCGCTCGCGGCCTCCGGCCTGTCCTTGATCGCCAACACGGCCCCGGTCGCCTATGGCGCGCTCGGGGCGCCCATCCAGGGCCTCGCCTCCGTCACGGGCATCGATCCGTTTCTGCTCGGCGCGATGGTCGGCCGGCAGTTGCCGTTCTTCTCGCTGATCGTGCCGTTCTGGCTGATCTGTGCGTTCGCCGGGTTCCGCGGCATGCGGGAGGTCTGGCCGGCGATCCTGGTCACGGGCGTCTCCTTCGCGGTGCCGCAATTCCTGATCTCGAACTACGTCAACCCGTGGATCGTCGACATCGGGGCCTCGCTGGTCTCGATGGCCTGCCTGATCGGCTTCCTGAAAGTCTGGCGCCCGACCGAGATCTGGACCTCCCCGGCGCTCCGCACGCGCGACGAGTCGGTCGGCACGCTGGCGCCCGCGCCCGGCGTCGGCGTGACCGGCGGTGGCGCCGCCACGGCGGGGGCCTGGGCTGCCCAGCCCGGGACCCTCATGGCCTATGTGCCCTGGATCATCCTGTGCCTCGTCCTGGCCCTGTGGGGCACCAACTGGTTCAAGGGGATCGTCAATCCGCTCTTCACCTGGAACCACCCGGTCGAGGGGCTGCACAACATGGTGCAGAAGGTGGCGCCCGTGGTGGCGAGGCCGACGCCCGAAGGCGCGGTCTTCAGCTTCACCTACATGTCCTACACGGGCACCGGAGTGCTGTTCACGGCCATCATCTCCGGGCTGCTGATGGGGTTTTCGCCGCGTCGTCTCGTGGCGGCGTTCTTCGAAACCATCTGGGTGCTGCGCTATTCGCTGATCACCATCGCGGCCATGCTGGCCATCGGCACGCTCACGCGCTTCTCCGGGGTCGACGCGACGCTCGGGCTCGCTTTTGCCGGCACCGGGTTCCTGTACCCGTTCTTCGGCACGCTGCTCGGCTGGCTCGGCGTGGCGCTGACCGGCTCCGACACCGCGTCAAACGTGCTGTTCGGCGGCCTGCAGCGCATCACGTCGGAACAGCTCGGCCTGTCGCCGATCCTGATGGCCGCCGCGAACTCGTCGGGCGGCGTCATGGGCAAGATGATCGACGCGCAATCCATCGTGGTCGCGTCGACGGCCACGAACTGGTTCGGGCACGAGGGCTCGATCCTGCGCTTCGTGTTCTGGCACTCGATCACCCTTGCGTGCCTCGTGGGCGGGCTGGTGATGCTGCAGGCCTATGTGCATCCCTTCACGCTCATGGTCGTGCCGGGGCCTTGAGCGCCGCGCTTCGGCGCAGGCGGCCCATGCCGGCCGCCACAGGGGCGTGGACCTGCGCGGCCCACGCCGTGTCTCGCATCAATGCTGGTGCTGGTGCTCCGGGGCCGCGCGGGTGCCGAGACCGCCGACGCTGAACACGACCGGGACGGTGCCGGCCTTCTGGAACACCAGCGTGCCGCGCAGGGTGTCGCCTTCCTTCAGGCCGGCTTTCAGGTCCATGAACATGAGGTGGAGGCCGCCGGGCTTGAGCTCCACGGTCTCGCCGGGCTTGATCTCGAGCCCGGTATCCAGCTCGCGCATCTTCATGACGCCGTTCTGGACGGACATCTCGTGCACCTCGCCGCGCCCGGCGACCTCGGCCGAGGCGCTCAGCAGCCGGTCTGCCTCCGTGCCCGTGTTCGTGATCCGCACATAGCCGCCCGCAACTTTGGCGCCGGACGGGGTGGCGCGCGACCAGGGCGCCTCGATCACGAGCGCTCCGGCGCGGACAGGCGCGGGCGCCGCCGGCTGGGCCTGCGCGGAAGCCGCAGCCACGATCCGCACGCCGGGTGCCGGGGTCTTGAGCGCATGGGGATCCTGACCGTCGGCCGGGAT
>JAQGJZ010000509.1 GCA_028290385.1 Enterovirga sp. | reverse complement strand
ACCGCGAAGCGGGTGCCGGGAAGGATGCCGCGGGTGGAGGCCACGTAGGCCCGCGGCAGGTCCAGGCTGCTCGTCAGCTTGAGCCAGCGCTCGATGCCGCCGTCCTGTTCGCTTTCCCCGTCGTGGTCGAGGATGCGCTGGCGCCAGATGCGGCGCAGGGCAGGGTCGTTCATCCGGGCGAGGATCGTCGCATCCTTCACCGGGATGGTGGCCTGGTAGTAATAGCGGTTGAGGGCCCAGGCCCGGACCTGGTCGCGGGTCAGCTTTCCGCCGTGCAGCAGGCGGTGGAACGGGTGCAGGTTGTGATAGCGGCGCGCGCCGATGTCGCGCAGCGCCGCCTCCAGCGCCTCGGGCGACAGGAGTTCGGACCGGGGCGCGATATAGGGGGGATCAAGGATGCCGTCGGTCATAGCGTGAAACTCAGCCCGTCATGGGCGACGGTCCAGCCCGCCGCCTCGACCTCCCTGCGCGTGTCGGAGCCGTCCACGAGCACGGGGTTGGTGTTGTTGATATGCACGAAAACGCGCCGGCCGATGCGCAGGTCCGACAGCATCCTGAGCGATCCCGTGTCGCCGCGCATCGGAACGTGGCCCATCCGTTGCCCCGTCTTGCTGCCGACCCCGGCCCGGATCAGGTCGTCGTCCTCCAGCACCGTTCCGTCGAACAGCAGCAGATCGACCCGGTCGAGACGCTCCCGCAGGCTGCCGGAGACATGCGCGCATCCCGGCACATAGGCGAGGCGCTTGCCGCCCGCCTCGAACAGCACGCCGACGGTCGTTTCGGCTTCCTGGCCGATCGCGACCACGTCGCCCTCGAGCCAGAGCGGCACCTTGCCGGGCACGGCGAACAGCGTCGCCAGGAGGCCGGGCACGGGCTCGAAGGGCTCGCCGAGCCGAATATCCGGGCGGCTGACGCGCTCCGCCGATAGGACGTCGAAGACGCGGTTGTCTTTCAGTGAGTGCTGGATGTCGGCGGTGGCGTAGAGGGTGAAGGGCTGGCCCTCGCGCAGCGAGAGGAGGCCGGCCACATGGTCCACGTCGCCGTTCGTCAGGAGAACGGCCGCAATCGGGGAGTGCCGAAGCGCCTTCGGCTGAAGCTGCGGGGTTGCGGCAATCTGCTGCCGAATGTCGGGCGAGGCGTTCACGACCAGCCATCGCTCCCCATCCACGCAAATGGCAAGGCTGGACTGGGTCCGGGGGCTTACGCGCGGGTCACCGGCCCAGGCCAGTGTGCAGACGGGACAGCGGCAATTCCATTGCGGGACGCCGCCGCCCGCTGCGGAACCGAGGACGATGGCGCGCATGGCACGGCCCTGCAAACCTCGCCTCGGTCTGTGAAGCCTAGAACAGCGGGTCGATCTCGGCCGACTCGTAGCTCGTCACTTCCATGCCGACGCAGTATTCACGGACGATTGGCTTTGACCACTTCATGTCTCTCTCCTTCGATTAAGAGATGTGGGATAAGAACTTTCTAAGATTCCTATCTGGGCCTAGCGTATCCCGATAGATAAACTAACGATAGCCTGCCGAAGATGCAAGAGGTCGGGGTCGCTCAGGCACGGTAAACCGGCTCGCGCAGGTCAAGGATAAAGCCTCGCCCGCGCACCGTCGAGATGATCGGGCCGCCGATGCGGGTGACATCGCCGAGCTTCGTCCGCAAGTAACCGAGATAGACGTCGACGACGTTGAGCGACAGGCCGCCATGCGCGGCCCACAGCCTGTCGAAGATCTCGCCGCGGCTGATCGGCTGGTTCGCCCGCGACATCAGAAGGGCGAGGAGCTCGGCCTCGCGCTGGGTCAGGCGCACGCGGGCGTCCCCGAAGGTCACCTGGCGCGTCGTCATGTCGAGCTTCATGCGGCCGGCGCTGATCACGCTGGGCGGGCTCGCGGCGCCCTGCCGCCGCAGAAGATGCGTCCGCAGCCGTGCCACGAGTTCGTCGAAGGCAAACGGCTTGACGATGTAGTCGTCGGCCCCGTGGCCGAGCCCTTCCACGCGGTCCTGCACCTCGTCCTTGGCGCTCAGAAACAGGATCGGCCCCGCGAACCCGCCCTCGCGCAGCCTGCGGCAGATGTCGAAGCCCGAGCCGTCCGGCAGCATGATGTCGAGCAGAACCGCTTCGGGCAGCTCCTCCTTCGCGGCGGCGAGCGCCTCGCCCGCGCCGGTCGCGACCCGCACGACGAAACCTTCGGCCGAAAGCCCTCGGCCCAGCATCGGGCCGATATCGCCGTCGTCCTCCACGACGAGCAACCGCGTCATGCGGCATCCTCCCGTATCAGGGCGGGCATATCGAGGATCACCTCGGCCCCGCCCTCGCGTCCGGCGTTCTGCAGCCTGATCGTTCCGCCGTGATGCTCCACGATCCAGGCGGCGAGCGCCAGCCCGATTCCGAACCCGGCGGCATCGGAGCGGGCGCCCGCGCGGGCAAAGCGTGTGAGCAGGCGGTCGGCCGCTTCCGGAAAGCCCGGCCCGTCATCGCTGACCGAGATCGATGCGCCGCGCGGCCCGGCCGCGAGACGGACCGCGATGCGGGTCGCGCCTTGGCCGTGCCGCAGGGCATTGTCGATCAGCCCTTCCACGACCTGCCTGAGCCATTCGGGATCGGCCAGGATCTCGACATCGTGCTGCCCGGGGTCGAAGTCGAGCACGACCCGGTGGCGCTCGGCCTCCAGCGTGCAGGATTCCACCGCCTCGCTCAGCACCGCGACGGCGCTGACCGGCCTGCGGTCGAGCTCGATCTGGCCCGACTCGGAGCGGGCGACCCGGAGCAGATCCTGCACCCGCCGCTGAAGCCGCAGCGCGCGGCCCCGGATCGTACCAACGAGGCTCCTGACCTCGGCCGGGGTGGCGGGCGGGTTGCGGGCCGCGAGGTCGCACTCGCCGAGGATCACGGTGAGCGGCGTGCGCAGCTCATGGCTGACATCGGCGAAGAAGCGACGCCGGGACTGGTCGATGGCGGCGAGTCGGTCATTGGCGGCGCGCAGGTCCGCGGTGCGGCCCGCGACCGTCTCCTCCAGGCGGGCCCGGTCGGCGGCGAGGCGCCGCTCCCGCCGGGCGAGGCGTGCGGCCATGCGGTTGAAGCTCGCGATCAGCAGCCCGAGCTCATCGCGCTCGCGCACGGGAATGCGGGTCCGGCTCGCGCCGTGACCGATCCCGCTCGCGGCTGTGCGGATCGCCTCGATCCGCGTGAGGAGCGGTCGGGTGATGGCGCGGCTCACGACCACGACGCCGACGAGCGCGGCGGCCGCCACCATGAGCACGAGCTTGCGCAGCCAAGCGGAGAGCGCCTTCGCCTCCGACGATGCCGCCTCGACGGCCCGCCGCTCTGCTTCGACAAGGAAGGACAGGGCGGGCCCCGTGATCGCCCCAAACCCGTTCAACGCGCCGCGGACCTCGTCGACGCGCCGCGACGGTTCGGGCTCCCGAAGCAGGTTTTGGATCTGCGCGTCGAGCAGGCCGACGGAGGCGCGCAGCCGCGCCAGCATGCGCGAGCGCCCGGCTGCCTCGGTTCGGCCGAGCAGGTCGGGCCGTTCGGCCACCGCGTCCCCGAGATGTTCCGCGACGCCGGCGAGCGCCCGCTCGAGCTCCGCCCGGGGACCCTGCAGGCGGTCGGCCGGGGGCAGCCCGGCGCCGGCCACGTCCAC
>JAQGJZ010000447.1 GCA_028290385.1 Enterovirga sp. | reverse complement strand
TCCGCGACCGCATCGTCGAAGCCGCGTTGTCGATTGCGGGCGGGCCGCGCATTCTACCCGGATGCTGCGGTCGGGCCGGCCGCAGGATGGAGGCAGCATGGACCCTCGAATTCCGATCCTCAGCGATCTCGAGCGCAAGATCCTGTGGCTCTCGTCCTGGACGATCCACCACGCGAACCACCTGCGCCCGAACCCGGACGGGCTGAAGGTCGGCGGCCATCAGGCCTCGTCCGCCTCGCTCGCCACCATCATGACGGCGCTCTACCTCGCCGTGCTGCGGCCGGAGGACCGGGTGGCCGTGAAGCCGCATGCGAGCCCGGTCTTCCACGCGATCCAGTACCTCCTCGGCAACCAGACCCGGGAGAAGCTCGAGAACTTTCGCGGCTACAAGGGCGCCCAATCCTACCCGTCGCGCACAAAGGACGTGGACGACGTCGATTTCTCGACCGGGTCGGTCGGGCTCGGGGTCGCGCAGACGCTCTTCTCCTCCCTGGTGCAGGATTATGTCCGGGCCCATGGCTGGGGGCTGGAGCGGCCGGAGGGCCGCATGGTCGCCCTGCTTGGCGATGCCGAGATGGACGAGGGCAACATCTTCGAGGCGCTGCTCGAAGGCTGGAAGCACGGCGTCCGCAACACCTGGTGGGTGATCGACTACAACCGCCAGAGCCTCGACGCGGTGATCCGCGAGGGGCTGTACAGCCGCTTCGAGGCGCTGTTCGCGGCGTTCGGGTGGGACGTCGTCATCCTCAAATACGGCTCGCTGCTCGAGACGGCGTTCCGGGAACCGGGCGGCGAGCGCCTGCGCGACTGGATCGACACCGCGCCGAACCAGCTCTACTCGGCGCTCACGTTCCAGGGCGGCGCGGCCTGGCGCCGCCGCCTGCTCGTGGACCTCGCCGACGATGCCGACGCGCTGCGGATCGTCGAGAGCCGGTCCGACGACGAGCTCGGCCGCCTGATGACCAACCTCGCCGGCCACGACCTGCCGACCCTCTTGAAGACTTTCGAGAGCATCGACCACGATCGCCCGACCGTCTTTATCGCCTATACGATCAAGGGGTTCGGGCTGCCGCTCGCCGGGCACAAGGACAACCATGCGGGGCTGCTCACCCCAAAACAGCTCGCCGGCTACCAGGATTCGGTCGGCGTCCGGCCCGGGCACGAATGGGACCGGTTCGAGGCGATGTCGCATTCGCCCGCGGAGCTGCAGGCTTTTCTCGATGCCGTGCCGTTCAACAGCCAGGGCCCGCGCCGCTACGAGGCGGCGCGCCTGCCGGTCCCGGCGGTGCTCGAAGCGCCGAAACAGCCCTCGCTCTCCACCCAGCAGGGGTTTGGCCTGATCCTGAACGAGCTCGCCCGGTCGAGCGAACCGCTCGCCGACCGCATCGTCACGACGGCCCCGGACGTGACGGTCTCGACCAATCTCGGGCCCTGGGTGAACCGGCGCGGCCTGTTTGCCCGGGCCGAGATGAAGGACCTGTTCCGCTCCGAACGGATCCCGTCGACCTTTTCGTGGGATTTCGGCCCGAAGGGCCAGCACCTGGAGCTCGGCATCGCCGAGATGAACCTGTTCATCCTGTTGTCGGCGCTGGGGCTCGCGCATTCGCATTTCGGCGCGCGGCTGATTCCCATCGGCACGCTGTACGACCCCTTCATCAACCGCGGCCTCGATGCGCTGAACTATGCCTGCTACCAGGACGCCCGCTTTATCCTCGCCGCGACCCCGTCCGGCGTGACGCTCGCCCCCGAGGGCGGCGCGCACCAATCCATCAACACGCCGCTGATCGGCCTGGCGCAGGACGGGCTCGCCTCGTTCGAGCCCGCCTTTGTGGACGAGCTCGCGGCCATCATGCGCTTCGCCTTCGATTACGTGCAGCGTGACGCGGAGAGCGCGCCCGCCGGGGACGAGCGCTCCTGGCTGCCCGATGCACGCGGCGGCGCCGTGTACCTCCGGCTTTCGACACGCTCGCTCGAGCAGCCGCAGCGCGAGATGCCGGACGAGCTCGCGCAGGAGATCGTCGACGGCGCCTATTGGCTGCGTCGGCCGGGGCCGAATGCCGAGATCGTGGTGGCCTATACGGGGGCGGTGGCGCCGGAGGCGATCGAAGCCGTCGGGCTCATGGCCGAGGACCGGCGCGACATCGGCCTTCTGGCCATCACGTCGGCAGATCGGCTCCATGCCGGCTGGACCGCGGCGCAGCGGGCGCGCGAGGAGGGCCTCGTCGGGGCCCGCTCGCATGTCGAGCGGCTGCTCGCTTCCGTGCCCTCTCATTGCGGCATCGTCACCGTGCTGGACGGCCATCCCGCGACGCTTGCCTGGCTCGGCTCCGTGCACGGCCACCGGGGGCGCGCACTCGGGGTCGAGCATTTCGGCCAAACCGGCACGATCCAGGACCTGTATCGCCACAACGGCATCGACGCGCAGGCGATCGTCCGCGCGGCCCAGGCCCTCGTGCCCGGCCGGCCGTTCCGGCACCTCCGGGTGGTCCGGCATTGAAGAAAGGGCGGACCGGACCTGACAGCACGGCGGTCTTTCCGGCACGCCCCGAACGGCCTACCACCCGGCCGGTGCCGAGCGGGGCGCGGCGGCGGTCGCCGCGAGCACACGGGGCAAGGGGCGCATGAGCGAGATCGCCGTCCTTGGCGCGGGCCTGATGGGGCACGGCATCGCGCTGGTGCTCGCCCTCGGCGGGCATGCCGTCCGCCTCACGGACGGCAGCGATGCGGTGCTGGACCGGGTCCCCGGCCTGATCGCCGCGGCGGTCGAGACCCTGCACGAAGCCGGCGCGCTCGACCGGACGGAGACCGCCGAGGCCGTAACTGCCCGGATCCGCCGTTCGGGCGACCTTGCCGAGACCGTCGCGGGCGCCGAGCTCGTGATCGAGGCGATCACCGAGAACCCGGAGGCCAAGCGGGCGCTGTTTGCCGAACTCGACCGGCTCTGCCCGCCCGAGACGATCCTCGCCAGCAACACGAGCTATCTCGACGTGTTTCCGCTGATCCCGGCCGCCCGGCAGAGGCGGGCCGTGATCGCGCATTGGTACACGCCGCCCTACATCGTCGACCTCGTGGACGTGGTGCCCGGCCCGGAGACCGATCCGGAGGTCGTCGGCTTCATCCGGGATCTGGTTCTCGGCCTCGGCCAGGTGCCGATCGTGCTGCAGCGCTTCGTGCCCGGCTACATCGCCAACCGCATCCAGCAGGCGATCTCGGCCGAGGTCTACCGCCTTCTCGACGAAGGGGTCGCGAGCCCGCGCGAGATCGACGACGCCATCATCCACGGCCTCGCGCTGCGCATCCCGGTTCTGGGGCACCTCGCCAAGGCCGACTTCACCGGGCTCGAATTGCAGCGCCATGCGCTCCGCAACGGGACCTACCAGCCCCCTCCCCCGCGCAGCCGCTCCGACATCCTCGACCGGCTGTGCGAGGAGGGCCGGACGGGCGTGATGGCGGGACGCGGCTATTTCGACTGGAGCGGCCGCTCCCCCGAGGAACTCTTCCGGGAGCGCGACCGCAAGCTGCTCGCGCTGAAGCAGGCCATGAAGCGGGTCGGACGGATGGAGGGGGCATGATCAACGCCGCGTGGAGCCGGACGGTGCGTGCCGCCACCGGGCGGGCGTCCCGATGAAACCGGTTTTCGGGGCCGAGATCCCGTTCGCGGATCATTGCGGGATCGAGGAGGTCGGGCTCGTCCCGGGCGGCACGCGGCTGCGCATGCAGGTCGGCCCGCAGCACAGAAACAACCTCGGCATCGTGCACGGCGGCGCGCTGTGTACGCTGCTCGACGTTGCTATGGGCACGGCCGGGCGCACCCATGCCGGCGCACCCGTGATGACCCTGGACATGCAGGTCGCGTTCCTGGCGCCGGGCCGGGGCGGGACGCTGATCGCGGAGGGCCGGGTCGTCCGGGGGGGCCGCTCCATCCTCTTCTGCGAGGCCGAGATACGGGACGAAGCGGGCGAACTCCTCGCCAAGTCGAGCGGCGTGTTCAAGGCGGCAAAGCAGGAACCTGGCCGAAACCGGACGGAGTGAGACTTGGCCCCGGGCCGCCCGGGCAGGCTCGCCGCGATTTACGACCTGGTGACAACTTTCCGCCTGGGTTGCCCACCGAAGAGTCACCCTGCGCTTACATCGCGCACTCATACCCCATTGTGCGATTCACTTCCCGCCTGCACGCTAGGTCCGCGCGGGAGTTGAGGCTGGATGAAAGACCTCTTCGAACGGTTCGCTCGATCGTACGATGCCAAGCGTGCGAACGAGATGAGTTTGTCCGAGTACCTGTCGGCCTGCCGCACCGACCCGATGATGTATGCGGGACCGGCCGAACGGATCCTGGCCGCGATCGGCGAGCCGGAAACGGTGGACACGTCCCGGGATGCCCGGCTCGGGCGCATCTTCATGAACCGGACGATCCGGCGCTATCCCGCCTTCGCCGAGTTCTACGGCATGGAGGAGACGATCGAGCGGATCGTGTCCTTCTTCCGGCACGCCGCGCAGGGACTCGAGGAGCGCAAGCAGATCCTCTACCTCCTCGGCCCGGTCGGCGGCGGCAAGTCCTCCCTGGCCGAGCGGCTGAAAGCCCTGATGGAGGTGCACCCGATCTATGCGCTCAAGGCCGGGGACGAGGTCAGCCCCGTCTTCGAGAGCCCGCTCGGCCTGTTCGACCCGGAGACCATGGGCGACACGCTCGAGACCGAATTCGGCATTCCCCGCCGCAGGCTCACGGGGCTCGTCAGCCCGTGGTGCATCAAGCGCCTGGACGAGTTCGGCGGCGACATCTCCAAGTTCCGGGTCGTGAAGGTGAACCCCTCGCGTTTGCGCCAGATCGCGATCGCCAAGACCGAGCCCGGCGACGAGAACAACCAGGACATCTCCTCGCTCGTCGGCAAGGTGGATATCCGCAAGCTCGAGACGCTCTCCCAGAACGATCCCGACGCCTACAGCTATTCGGGCGGGCTGAACCGGGCCAACCAGGGGCTTCTCGAATTCGTCGAGATGTTCAAGGCGCCGATCAAGATGCTGCACCCCCTGCTCACCGCGACGCAGGAGGGCAATTATGTCGGGACGGAGAACATCGGCTCCCTGCCCTTCTCGGGCATGATCCTCGCGCATTCGAACGAGGCGGAGTGGCAGAGCTTCAAGAGCAACCGCAACAACGAAGCCTTCATCGACCGCATCTTCGTGATCAAGGTGCCATACTGCCTGCGGGTCACCGAAGAGCAGATGATCTACACCAAGCTGATCACGCGCTCCGAGCTGGCGGATGCGATCTGCGCGCCGTTCACGCTGGAGATGCTGGCGCGCTTCGCCGTCCTGTCGCGGCTGCGCGAGCACCCGAACTCGAACCTGTTCTCGAAGATGCGGGTCTATGACGGCGAGAGCCTGCGGGAGGTCGACCCGCGCGCCCGCTCCATGCAGGAATACCGGGACGCCGCCGGCGTCGACGAGGGCATGGACGGCATCTCCACCCGGTTCGCCTTCAAGGTGCTCGCCGCGACCTTCAATCACGATGCGAACGAGGTCGCGGCCGACCCCGTCCATCTCATGTACGTGCTCGAACAGGCGATCCGGCGCGAGCAGTTCCGGGACGAGACCGAGAAGCGCTATCTCGAGTTCATCAAGGGCGAGCTCGCGCCGCGCTACGCCGAGTTCATCGGGCACGAGATCCAGAAGGCCTACCTCGAATCCTACCACGATTACGGGCAGAACCTGTTCGACCGCTATGTCGACTACGCGGATGCCTGGATCGAACACCAGGACTTCAAGGACCCCGACACCGGGCAGCTTCTCGACCGCGAGCTTCTGAACCAGGAGCTGACCAAGATCGAAAAGCCGGCCGGGATCGCCAACCCGAAGGACTTCCGCAACGAGGTCGTCAAGTTCTCGCTGCGCTCGCGGGCCAGCAACGGCGGCCGCAACCCGTCCTGGACCAGCTACGAGAAGATCCGCGAGGTGATCGAGCGGCGCATGTTCAGCCAGGTCGAGGAACTCCTCCCGGTGATCAGCTTTGGCTCGAAGAAGGACAGCGACACGGAGAAGAAGCACGACGAGTTCGTCGACCGCATGGTGGCCCGCGGCTACACCGAGCGGCAGGTCCGGCGGCTGGTCGAATGGTACATGCGCACCAAGCAGGCCGGCTGACGGCGGCCGGCGAGGATCCTCGATGCACATCATCGACCGGCGCCTGAACCCGGGGGGCAAGAACTTCGCGAACCGGCAGCGGTTTCTGCGTCGGGCGAAAGCCGCGGTCCGGCAGGCGGTCCGGGAGAGTTCCGAACAGCGCGGCATCAAGGAGCTCGACCAGGGCGGCGAGATCTCGATCCCGCGGGACAGCATCCGGGAGCCACGGTTCGGGCGCGCCTCCTCGGGCGGGCAGCGTCAGGCGGTGCTGCCCGGCAACAAGAAGTTCGTGCCCGGCGACACGCTGCCCAAGGACGGAGGCGGCGGGGGCGGCAGCGGCTCGGAGGGGAGCCCGGATGGCGGCGGGCAGGACGCGTTCAGCTTTGTGCTGTCTCAGGAGGAATATCTCGACCTGTTCTTCGAGGACCTCGAACTCCCGAACATGGCCAAGCGCGCGCTCGCAGTGGCCGACAGCGTGTCGCTCCAGCGCGCCGGCTATTCAGTCTCCGGCTCGCCGGCGAACCTCGCCGTGGCGCGCACCATGCGCAACAGCCTGTCGCGGCGCCTGGCGCTCCGCCGCCCCAAGGCCGAGGAGGTCGAGCGGCTGAAGCAGGAGATCGAGGCGCTCGAAGCCGAGGAGGACGAGCCCGCGCTGGACCAGGCGAAGGCGGCGCTCGCCGCGCTGCTGACCCGCACGCGCCGGATCCCGTATGTCGACCCGATGGACCTGCGCTTCCGGCGGTTCGAGGCGGTCCCGAAGCCGGTCTCGCAGGCCGTCATGTTCTGCCTGATGGACACCTCCGCCTCGATGACGGAGCACATGAAGGATCTGGCGAAGCGCTTCTTCGCCCTGCTCTACCTGTTCCTCAAGCGCCGCTACCAGCATGTCGAGGTGGTGTTCATCCGCCACACCCACCTGGCCGAGGAGGTGGACGAGGACACGTTCTTCCATGCGCGCGAGACCGGCGGCACCGTCGTGTCGAGCGCGCTCGAGGCGATGCACCGGATTGCCGCCGAGCGGTACCGCCTGGAGGACTGGAACATCTACGGCGCCCAGGCCTCGGACGGCGACAACGCCCCGAGCGACGCCGAACAGACCTTGTCTCTGCTGCGCGGCGCCGTGCTGCCGCTCTGCCAGTATTTCGCCTATCTGGAGGTCGGGCGCGACGAGGAAAGCACCATCGGGTTCATGCCGCATTCGACCGAGTTGTGGCGCACCTACGAGAAGGCCGGCGCCGGCGGCGAGCGCTTCGCCATGTGCAAGGTGGGCAAGCGCACGGACATCTACCCGGTCTTCCGCAAGCTGTTCGAGCGCCGGACCGAGGGAGCCGCCGCTCCATGACGGCCGCGCGTGCCGGCACGCCCCTGTTCACCGGGAAGGATTGGGATTTCGACCTGATCCGGCGCCTGCACGATGCGATCGCGGAGGTCGCGCGGGACGAGCTCGGGCTCGACACCTATCCCAACCAGATCGAGGTGATCACGGCCGAGCAGATGCTGGACGCCTATTCCTCCGTCGGCATGCCCCTGCTCTACAAGCACTGGTCCTTCGGCAAGCATTTTGCCCAGCACGAGAACGTGTATCGCCAGGGCGCTCGCGCCCTCGCCTACGAGATCGTCATCAATTCCAATCCCTGCATCAGCTACATCATGGAGGAAAACTCCGCCACGATGCAGGCGCTGGTGATCGCGCACGCCGCGTTCGGCCACAACCACTTCTTCAAGAACAACTATCTGTTCCGGCAATGGACGGATGCGGACGGCATCCTGCAATATCTCGACTTCGCCAAGCGCTACATCGCCGAATGCGAGGAGCGCTACGGGCAGGAGAAGGTCGAGCAGCTCCTGGATTCCGCGCATGCCCTGATGAGCCACGGCGTGCATCGCTATCCGCGCAAGCGCAAACCGGACCTCCTGTCGGAGGACAAGCGCGAGCGCGAGCGCCGCATCCACCAGGAGCAGGTCTATAACGACCTCTGGCGCACGCTCCCAGGAAAGCCGAGCGCCGGGAGGGGCCGGCTCGACGAGTCACGCCGGCGCGCGCTGCTCGAGCTGCCGCAGGAGAACATCCTGTATTTCCTGGAAAAGACGGCGCCCAACCTGGCGCCTTGGCAGCGCGAGATCCTGCGCATCGTCCGCATGGTTGCGCAGTATTTCTACCCGCAAGGCCAGACAAAGGTCATCAACGAGGGCTGCGCCACCTTCTGCCACTACAAGCTCATGAGCCGCCTGCACGAGAAGGGGCTCATCGACGACGGCTCCTTCCTGGAGTTCCTGACCTCGCACACCAACGTGGTGTTTCAGCCCGAATTCGATGATCCGCGCTTCTCGGGCATCAACCCCTACGCGCTCGGCTTCGCCATGATGCAGGACATCGAGCGCATCTGCACGGAGCCGACCGAGGAAGACGCCGAGTGGTTTCCGGAGATCGCCGGCTCGCAGGACCCGTATGGCGCGCTGCGGCACGTCTGGGCGAATTACCGGGACGAGAGTTTTGTCGCGCAATATCTCAGCCCGCATCTGATGCGGCGCTGGCGCATGTTCCTGCTCGCCGACGAGGGCGAGGACGCGGACGAGCTGCGCGTCCAGGCCATCCACGACGAGCGCGGTTATCGCAATCTGCGCCGCTCGCTCGCCCGGCAATACGACGTCTCGCACCTCGATCCGGACATCCAGGTCGTCGACGTCGATCTCGCAGGCGACCGGCGCCTTCTGCTGCAGCATCGGATGCTCGACGGCGCGCTGCTCGACGAGGGCGGCGCAAAGGACGTGCTGCAGCATCTCGCCGACCTGTGGGGCTACGACGTCTGCCTCCAGGAGCATGACGACCTGATGGACGGCACCGCCCGGGAGCATGTGGTCCGCCCGCGCGTTCCCGCCGGCCTGCCTGCGTAGCAGGCCGGACGTCGCGCAAGCCCGGCGCTGCCCTGATCTTGCCGCGATGAAGGCCGAGCCTGCCGAAGCAGGAGGGTCGGCGGCGTCCGACACCCGCCGATCTTCTCTCGGAACGGGAGAAGGCACATGCAATTCGTTTCCCGAGACCAGATCGCCGGCGTGGCGGAGCTCCACGACGCTGGACCCGCGCTGCAGACCAGACCCGAGCGCCTGGCCCGATGGGCCGAACTCCTCGGCCGGCAACCCGACCTGCGCCTCCGCTCCCTCGGCGAGATCGAGTTCCTCGCCGAAGCGGACAGGGTCGCCCTGCGGGTCGAGGGCTCGCCCCTCACGGTGGCGTTCCAGGATCCGCTGCTGCGCGCCTCCGGGCTCGCCAGCGACCGCTACGGCGAGGCCCTGCGGTTCTTCGCCCTGTCCGACCGCGAGGCGCACCGGCTCCTGTGCTCGTGCGTGAACGGGTTCAGCATGCAGGCCGGCACGACCGCGCGCCGCGTCGAGCGGCTCGCGCGCAAGACGCCGGCCCGCACCCTCGCACCGCTCGCCGCGCTCTGGACCGCCATCGCGGCCGGAGCCGGCGCGCTGTGGCTCGCCCATTAGGCAACCGGTCGAGGGCGCCCCGCCCGGGACGCCCTCGCCTCCCCCCACCCGTCCATCCGCGGCCCAGGGGGCCCTGTGGACATCCGGTCGCACCGCGTTTGAAGGCGCTTGCATCCGCCGAAAAGCCGGGTATATCAACGCTCATCGACGGCGGCGCTGCGGCGCCTTCGCCGGCGAGCTTCCTCTGAGACTTCTGGGTCACCTGCCCGGCTTCGGTCGGACGGGCTGCTTTTTGTCTCTTGGGTTTGGATTTTTCGGGTTTTGGCCGGTTTCGACCGGCTTG
>JAQGJZ010000422.1 GCA_028290385.1 Enterovirga sp. | reverse complement strand
AGCACCTTCGCGCGCCCCTGCTGTTCAAGGGGAGCGACTTCGCCATGACGGACATCCAGCCGGCCCTGACCTGAGGCTCAGTGTAGCGTCGAGCTTTCCTCCAGGCCTGCGATTGCACGGGCGAAGTCGCGCGCCGTGAAGGGCTCCAGGTCCTCGACGCCCTCCCCCACCCCGATGAAATGAACGGGCAAGCCGAACTTCGCCGCGAGCGCCACCAGGATGCCGCCGCGCGCCGTCCCGTCCAGCTTCGTCATCACGAGACCCGTGACCCCGGCCGTCTTGGCAAAGAGCTCGACCTGCGACAGCGCGTTCTGGCCGACCGTCGCGTCGAGCACGAGCAGGGTCGCGTGCGGCGCCTCCGGATCGACCTTGCGGATCACCCGGATGATCTTTTCGAGCTCCGCCATCAGGCCGGCCTTGTTCTGCAGCCGTCCGGCGGTGTCGATCATCAGCACGTCCGCGCCGCGCTCGCGCGCCTCGGTCAGCGCGTCGAACGCCAGGCCAGCGGCATCTGCCCCCTGCCCCTTCGCGATCACGGGCGCGCCGACACGCTCGCCCCACACCTTGAGCTGCTCGATCGCGGCGGCCCTGAATGTATCGCCGGCCGCAATCATGACCGACAGGCCGTCGCGCCGGAATTTCTGGGCGAGCTTGCCGATCGTGGTCGTCTTGCCGGCGCCGTTCACGCCCACCATCAGGAGGACAAACGGCTTGCGGCCGCGATCAACCGAGAGCGGCAGCGCGACCGGCGCCAGCACCTTCTCGATCTCCGCGGCCATGATCGTCTTCACCTCGCCTGGCGAGATCTCGCGGTCGTAGCGGCCGGCCCCGACGGCTTCGGAAATCCGGGTCGCGGTCTCGATCCCGAGGTCGGCCCCGATGAGCACGTCCTCCAGGTCATCAAGGGTCGCGCGGTCGAGCTTGCGCTTGGTGAACAGCCCCGTGACGCTGTCGCTGATCGAGGACGAGGTCCGGCGCATGCCCTCCGTTAGGCGCCGCCACCAGCCGCGCTGCTCGGCGGCCGATTCGGGCACAGGCTCGGGTACGGGCGCGACCGGTTCCGGCACAAAGGCGGGCGCGGCCGGGGTCGCCGCAGGCGGGGCAGGCTCCGTGACGGGGGAGCCCTCCTCGGTCGCGAGGCGCGGGATGGGCTCGGCCGGCCCGCCACCTTCCGGCTGGCCGACCACAGGCTGCAGGGTCGCGCCTCTCAGCTCGTCGACGGGTTTTTCGACAGCCGGCGTCTCGGGCGAGGCTTCCGTGACGGTGGGCGGCGCGACCGGGAGCGGGCCGGCATCGGCGGCCGGGATAAAGTCGGGCTGCCCCTCATACAGCGAGGCGGGCGACAGGGCCGGCGGCTCTGGCAGCGGCTCCGGCCCGGGCGCCATATCCGCCGCGTGCTCGGCCGCAGCCTCCTCGCGCAGCCGCTCGTCCGTGCTGCGCCCGAGAATCTTGTCGAGAAGCCAGCCCGGCTTCTTGCCTAGCAACGCCATGAACAGTCCTTGCCGGGCCGAGAGGGCTCGGGATAGCTCGGGTCAGAATGGGTTCGACACAGATAGTGCCTCCGCTCCTCTACCGCGATGCATTGATGCTCGTCATCGACAAGCCTGCGGGGATCGCGGTTCATCCCGGACCGGGCGGCGGGCCGAACCTCACGGCCTCCCTCGAGGGGCTCCGCTTCGGCCTGCCGCGCCGGCCGGAGGTGGCGCATCGGCTCGACAAGGACACGTCCGGCTGCCTCGTTCTCGGCCGGCACCGCCAGGCGCTGATTCGCCTCGGCAAGCTCTTTGCCGGCAGCAAGGTCGAGAAGACCTATTGGGCGGTGGTGGAGGGCGGCCCGGACACCGACGAGGGCGAGATCGATCTGCCGCTCGCGCCGCGCTCGCCCGACCCGGCGAACTGGCTGATGAAGGTGGATCCCGCGGGGCAGGCTTCGCTCACGACGTGGCGGGTGCTCGGCCGCGCCGACGGACAAACCTGGCTGGAGCTGCGGCCTGTCACCGGACGGACGCACCAGCTCCGGGTGCATTGCGCTGCGCAGGGTTGGCCGATCCTTGGGGATGCCGCCTATGGCAGCGGCTCGGGGCGCGGCGGCCCGCGCCTGCACCTGCACGCCCGAAGCATCACGCTGCCGCTTTATCCCAAGAAGCCGCCGATCCACGTGGAAGCGCCCCCGCCCGCCCACATGGCTGAGCGGCTGGCGCGGCTCGGCGAAAGCGCGTCCATGCAAAACCCCGGCTAGGGCAGCAGGTCAGGCACTCGTCGCCAGCAGCGCCTGCACGGCACGGCGCCAGCCGGCGATCTTGCGCTCGCGCGTGCCCGGGTCGAGCGCCGGCGTGAAGCGCCGGTCGAGGCGCCAAGTATCGGAGAAGCGCTCCGGCTCCGGATAGATGCCGGCCTGCAAGCCCGCGAGATAGGCCGCGCCAAGCGCTGTGGTTTCCTGGATCTCCGGCCGGTCCACCGGCGCCCCGATGAGGTCCGCGATGCCCTGCATCGTCCAGTCTGAGGCCGTCATGCCGCCGTCGACCCGCAGCACCGTCCCGGCCCCGTCGCCGTCCGGCCAGTCGGCTCGCATCGCGACCAGAAGGTCGACGGTCTGGAAGCACACGCTTTCCAGCGCGGCCCTGGCGATCTCGTTCGGCCCGGTGCCGCGCGAGATGCCAAAGAGCGCGCCGCGCACGTCGGGGTTCCAATAGGGCGCGCCGAGGCCGACGAACGCCGGCACGAGGTAGAGCTCCTGCGCCGGGTCTGCCGCCTGCGCCTTGCGGCTGCTTTCGGCCGCGTTGGCGATGAGCCCCAGGCCGTCGCGCAGCCATTGCACCACGGCGCCGGCGACAAAGATCGAGCCTTCGAGCGCGTAGTGACGCCGGCCACCGAGCTGGTAGGCGATCGTCGTGAGAAGCCGGTTCTTCGAGGCGATCGGGGTCTCGCCCGTGTTGAGCAGGGCGAAGCAGCCCGTGCCGTAGGTCGATTTCACCATGCCGGGCGAGAAACAGGCTTGGCCGATCATGGCGGCCTGCTGATCGCCCGCGATGCCACGGATCGCGATCGGCGCTCCGAAGATGCCGGGCTCGGTCGTGCCGAACTCGGCCGCGCAATCCCGCACCTCGGGGAGCATCGCGGCCGGGATGCGCAGCAGCCGCAGCAGATCCTCGTCCCAGGCGCCGCGCCGGATGTCGTACAGCATGGTGCGCGAGGCATTGGTGGCATCGGTCCCGTGCACCCGCCCGCCGGTCAGCTTCCACAGCAGGAACGAATCCACCGTGCCGAACAGGAGTTCGCCGCGCTCGGCCCGCGCGCGCGCACCCGGCACATGGTCCAGGATCCAGGCAACCTTGGTGGCCGAGAAATACGGGTCGACCAGCAGGCCGGTCCGCTGCGCGATCAGCGCCTCATGACCCTCCTCCTTCAGGCGCGCGCAGAGCGGCGCCGTCCGGCGGTCCTGCCACACGATGGCGCGGCCGACCGTCTCGCCGGTGCGGCGGTCCCAGACGAGGGCCGTCTCGCGCTGATTCGTGATGCCGATCGCCGCGATGTCGGACGCGTTGACGCCGCCGCGCCTCATCGCCTCACGGCAGGTCTCGACCGTGCTGGTCCAGAGGTCGTCAGGCTCGTGCTCGACCCAGCCGGGGGCCGGGAAGTGCTGCGGAAACTCCCGCTGCGCCAGCGCCGCAATGGACGTGTCGGGCCGAAACAGGATGGCGCGCGACGAGGTGGTCCCCTGGTCGATGGCGAGAACAAAGGGCACGCGACCTCCCCTACCCGGCTGTGTGTCGTGTCTGCCGGCTATTCTGCCGCGGTCGGGAGGCGTGTCACCCTACCCCGCATGAATTCGTCCAACGCCGCCGCCTGGGCCGGCGTCAGCCGCAGGCCGAGCTTCGAGCGGCGCCACAGGATGTCCTCGGCGGTCGCTGCCCATTCCTGGTCCATCAGGTAGACGACCTCACGCTCAGTGAGGTTCGCCCCGAAGACGCGCCCGAGATCGGCCATGCTGCCGGCATCCCCGACCACCCGCGCGGCGCGGCTGCCATAGGCGCGGACCAGGCGCCGGGCGAGGCCGTGATCCAGGAAGGGGTGACGGGCTCGAAAGCTCGCGACCTGCGCCCCGAACCCCTCCTGGGGAAAGTCGCCCCCTGGCAGCGCGGCCTCCCCGGTCCAGCTCGGGGCGGCGAGCGCTGGCAGGTGGTGCTGCAGCTTGGCGAGCGCCGCCTCGGCGAGGCGCCGGTAGGTCGTGATCTTGCCGCCGAAGACGGAGAGGAGCGGCGCCGCGCTCTCGTCCAGCGCCAGCACGTAGTCGCGCGTGGCCTCCTGGGCGCTGGAAGCGCCGTCATCATAGAGCGACCGGACGCCGGCATAGCTCCAGACGACATCGTCCGGGCCGATCCGGCGCGAAAAGTACCGGTTCACCGAGGCGCACAGATAGGCGACCTCCTCCGGGCTCGCCGCTGCCGCGGCAGGGTCGCCGGCGTAGTCGATGTCGGTCGTGCCGATCAGCGTGAAATCGCGCTCGTACGGAATCGCGAAGACGATCCGCCGGTCGGCATTCTGGAAGATGTAGGGCCGGTCATGCGTGAAGAGCTGCGGCACGACGATGTGGCTGCCCTTCACGAGGCGAACCCGACGTGTCTCGCCGCCCATGCCGGTCACGCTGCCGATCCAGGCCCCGGAGGCGTCGACCAGCACTTTCGCCCGGACCTCGAGCGTCCCGCCCTCCGTCGGCTCGGCCCGGATGCGCCAGCCCTCCGGCCCGCGCTCGGCCCCTGTCACCCGCGTGCGGGTGTGAATGGCGGCGCCGCGCTCGGCCGCGTCGCGCGCGTTCAGCACGACGAGCCGCGCGTCCTCGACCCAGCAATCGGAATATTCGAACGCCCGCCTGAGCTCGGACTGGAGCGGCTGTCCGGCCTCGTCGCCGCGCAGGTCGAGCGTGCGGGTCTTCGGCAGCGAGGAGCCGCCGATCGTGTCGTACAGAAACAGGCCGGCACGGAGCAGCCAGGCCGGCCGCATGCCGCGCCGGTGAGGCAGCACGAAGCGGAGCGGCCAGATGATGTGCGGCGCGATGCGCCACAGGACGTCGCGCTCCTTCAGCGCCTCCGCCACGAGGCGGAATTCGTAATATTCGAGATAGCGCAGCCCGCCATGGATCAGCTTGGTCGAAGCGGAGGAGGTTCCGCGCGCGAGGTCGGCGGCTTCGAACAGCACGACCCTGGCCCCACGGCCGGCCGCATCGCGGGCCATGCCGCAGCCATTCACCCCGCCTCCGATGATCGCGATGTCGAAATCGGCGGCGGTTGAAGGAAGCTGGCTCAAATCCGTTGCCTGGAGAATCCCACGGCGCAGACGCCGCGTCGCGCCGCAGACGTGAAAGGCCAAGCTCGCGAAAGCGTTAGGCCTAACCGTACGTATCGGAAGGTGGCGAACTGGTGGGCGCGACAGGGATTGAACCTGTGACCCCTACGATGTCAACGTAGTGCTCTCCCGCTGAGCTACGCGCCCTTTTTCGGCACCAGTGTTCGCCGGGAGCCGGCTCTATAAGGGCCTTCGCGCGCCGGCGCAAGCGGAACCGGAACCGTGCGGGCGGGGACCCATTGTCCCCTCGGGAAGAACGGATCCGAACCGATGAGCGACCCGCGCACCAACGCGCCTGCCGAGCCGCAGCCGACCACGCCCTCGCCGAATCCCCAGGCGCCTGTGCCGCCCGAGGTGCCTGCGCCGCCGACGCGCGAGCCGATCGGCATTCCGCAGCCGCCGCCCTCGCCCGGCCCCAGCGTCGAGCCGCCGAGCATTCCCGGCCCGTCCATCCCCATCGGGCCCCAGCCGACAGCGTGAAGGCCATGGGGACCCGCCTGACCACCCCGGCAGAGATCAGGGACCTCCTCCAGGGCAGCCGCACGATCGCGATCGTGGGCGCCAGCACCGATCCGTTCCGACCGAGCTTCGGCATCGCGCGCTACCTGAAGGATGCCGGCTACCGGGTGATTCCCGTGAACCCGCGCCATGCCGGCCAGACGCTGCACGGCAAGCGCATCTTGGCGTCGCTGGCGGAGATCGCGGAGCCGGTCGACATCGTCGACGTGTTTCGCCGGCCCGACGCGGCGCTCGGCGTTGCCGAGGAGGCGATTCGGCTCAAGGCGCGCGCGCTCTGGCTGCAACTCGGCGTCACCAACGAGGCCGCGGCGCAACGCGCGGAGGAGGCCGGCATGGCGGTCGTGATGAACCGCTGCATCAGCGTCGATCATTCGCGGCTGGCCTACGGCTGACCCGCGCTTTATGCCTTCGGGCGTGAGTTCTGCGCCCACCAGCCTCGACGCGCTGTTCACGGCCGCCGCTGCCGTGCGCGGGCACGCTTATGCTCCCTATTCCGGCTACCGGGTCGGTGCGGCGCTCCTCGATGAGAGCGGGCGCGTCTTCGCCGGCTGCAATGTCGAGAACGCGGCCTATCCGGTCGGCACCTGCGCGGAGGCCGGCGCGATCGCCGCGATGGCGGCAGGGGGCGGGCGGCGAATCACCGCGATTCTCGTGCTGGCCGACGGGCCGGAGCTCGTGACGCCCTGCGGCGCCTGCCGGCAGCGGATTCGGGAATTCGGCACCGGAGACACGCCGGTGCACCTCGCCGATGGCGGCGGCGTCAAGCGCAGCCTCACGCTAGAGGTGCTGCTGCCGCTTGCCTTCGGGCCGGATAACCTAGCCAGCACGGGGGAGGGTGCATGACCTTCCTGCCGCAGGAGATCATCCGCCGGAAGCGCGACGGCGGCCCGCTCGGCGAAGCCGAGATCGCGGCCTTTATCGAGGGCCTGACCGCCGGGCAGGTGACGGAGGCG
>JAQGJZ010000414.1 GCA_028290385.1 Enterovirga sp. | reverse complement strand
CGGCGATGCCGGACAGAACGGGCGCCGCCCGCCGCCGCCGGTTCTGTGCGGCGGCCGTCGTTCTTCTTCTGCCCGCGTGCTCGCTCATCGGCCCCGATGCCGAACAGGTGCGGGTGTGCCGCATGGCCGTTCCGGCTCTCGAACCGGCCGGCACCCGCATCGCGCTCTCGGGCGCGCGCCGCGGGGAGGAGCCGAACACGGTGCGGCTCGACTACAGGGCGTCACTGTCCGGCGGCGGCGGCGCTGACCGCTTCGTTCTGTGCCGCTTCCTGGCCGAGGGGCTCTCGCCGAACAAGGCCGACCTGGCCGGGGTCCGGACCGATCGGGGCGAGATCGCGCCCGCCACCGTGTACCTTCTCAAGCGCTACTATCTCGACACGCCGGAGGCCCTCGCGTCCGACCCCGGCCCGGGCGATCCGACCGAGAACCTCCCCCGGATGCCGGCGCCGGCCGCCTATGCGGCCGAACAGGTGCTCGTGGCCCTGCCCCGGATCGCCATCTACGGATTGCTCGCGGCCGCCTATGCGCTCGTGTTCGGCCTCGTCGGCCGCGTCAATCTCGCATTCGGCGAGATCGCGGCGGTCGGCGCCGCGGCGGCCGGGCTTTCGGTCGCGGCCGCCGTTGCCGCCGGCGCCTCCTCGCCGGCGTCCGGACTGGCGCTCGCCATCGTGGTCGCGCTCGGCGCGGCCGCCCTGCACGGCACCGTCGCCGGGACGGCCACCTTCGGTCTGGTGTCGCCGCGCCGGACGCAGGCGAGCCTGATCGCCACGATCGGGGCCTCCATCGCGATCTCGGAATACCTCCGCCTTGCGGGCGGGCGCGTGCCGGACTGGATCGCGCCCGTCTGGAACGAGCCATGGCGCCTCGCGCGGGCCGGCGAGTTCGTGGTGACGCTCACGCCCGTCTCGGTGCTGACCTCCTCGCTCGGCCTCGCGGCCGCGCTCGCCCTGGTCGTCCTCATGCGGCGTTCGGGCTATGGCCGGGCCTGGCGCGCCCTCTCCGACGACCCGGAGGCCGCGAGCCTCTTCGGAATCGACCCGCGCCGGATCGCGCGCCTCACCTTCGGACTGGCCGGCGGCCTGGCCGGGCTCTCCGGGGCGCTGGTCGCGATCCAGTTCGGCGCCCTCGGCTTCGCGGGCGGATTTCAGCTCGGCCTCAAGGCGCTGGCGGCCGCCGTGCTCGGCGGCGTCGGCTCTCTCGGGGGCGCTTTCGTCGGAGGGCTGGCGATCGGTCTCTTCGAGACGCTATGGTCCGCCTACCTGCCGATCCAAGGACGCGACCTCGCCCTCCATGCCGCCCTCATCCTGGTCATCGTGCTCAAGCCCGACGGGTTGTTCGGCGTCCCGGAACCGCTGAGCGCGCCCCGGTGACAGAGCCCACGCTGGCGATCGACCTCGCCGACATCCGGCGCGCCGCCTCCGCGCTCGCCGGGCAGGTGCTGGCCACGCCCATCCTGCCGGCCCCCCGCCTGTCCGCGCTGACCGGGGCAAGCGTCTTCGTGAAACACGTGAACATGCAGGCGACGGGCTCGTTCAAGGAGCGCGGCGCGCTGAACCGACTGCAGGCCCTCGATGCCGGCGAGCGCTCGCGCGGCGTCGTCGCCATGTCGGCCGGCAACCACGCCCAGGCGGTCGCCTACCATGCGCGCCGGCTCGGCATTCCGGCCACCATCGTGATGCCGCAAGGCACCCCGCTGGTGAAGGCGGAGAACACGCGCGGCCATGGCGCCGAGGTGGTGCTCGAGGGCGCGACGCTGGCCGATTCGGAACTGGTCGCGCGCCGGTTAGCGGCCGAACGCGGGCTCACCCTCGTTCACCCCTATGACGACGCGCTCGTGATGGCCGGCCAGGGCACGATCGCCCTGGAGATGCTGGCCGCCGAGCCGGATCTCGACGACATCGTCGTGCCGATCGGCGGCGGCGGCCTGATCTCGGGCATTGCGGTCGCCGCGAAGGCGCTGCGGCCGGAGATCCGCATCATCGGTGTCGAGGCGGCGCTCTACCCCTCCTGCGCCAACGCGCTCGGGGGCGGCGACGCGCCGATCGGCGGCGCCACCATCGCGGAAGGCATCGCGGTGAAGAATGTCGGCCGCCTCACCCTGCCGATCATCCGCGCGCTGGTATCGGAGATCGTGCTCGTCGAGGAGCCCGTGATCGAGCGCGCCGTGAACGCCTACGCGACCCTGTGCCGGACCATGGCCGAAGGCGCCGGCGCCGCCGGCCTCGCCGCCATGCTGGCCCGGCCGGAGATCTTCCGCGGGCGCCGGGTCGGGCTGGTGCTGTGCGGTGGCAACATCGATGCCCGGCTCCTCGCCTCCGTGATGGTGCGCGAGCTGGAGCGCGAGGACCGCATCACGTCCTTCCGCATCACCTCGCCGGACCGCCCGGGCCTGCTCGGCGAGATCGCGACCCGGCTCGGCGCGCTCGGCGCCAACATCCTCGAAGTCTCGCATGGCCGCCTGTTCCTGGACGTGCCCGCCAAGGGCGTCTCGGTCGACGTGACGATCGAGACGCGCAGCCGCCAGCATACGGCGGCCATCCTCGATGCCCTCGCGGCCCAGGGGCTCGATCCGCGCCGGATCGGACCCGTCGGCCTTTCCGAAACCAACTTCTGAACGGACCCCCGATGAAGGACATCCTCTCGCTCGACGTCATCGCGCTGGTCGGCGGCTTTCGCCAGCGGAAGCTGTCGCCGCGCGAGGCCATCGCGGCGGTGCTGGACGGGATCGACCGCGCCAACCCGGCCGTGAACGCCTTCTGCGTCGTCGACCGCGACGGGGCCCTGAAGGCGGCCGCGGCGTCCGAAAAGCGCTGGGCGAAGGGCAACCCGGCCGGGCCGCTCGACGGCGTGCCGTTCAGCGTGAAGGACAACATCCTCTGGGCGGGCCACCCGACCCGGCGCGGCTCCAAGAGCACGGACGAAACGCCCTCGGCCGAGAATGCGCCCTCGGTCGATCGGCTGCTCGAGGCGGGCGCCATCCCGGTCGGCAAGACGACGCGGCCGGAATTTGGCTGGAAGGGCCTTGGCGATTCCCCGCTTTACGGCCTGATCCGCAACCCCTGGGACACCCGCATGACCACGGGCGGCTCTTCGGCGGGCGCCGGGGCGGCGGCCGCGCTCGGGCTCGGGCCGCTGCATATCGGCACCGACGGGGCCGGCTCCATCCGGATCCCGTCGTCGTTCTGCGGGGTCTACGGGCTCAAGCCGAGCTTCGGCCGCGTGCCGGCCTCTCCGCCCTCCCCGTTCGCGATCGTCTCGCATGTCGGGCCGATCACCCGGAGCGTGACGGATGCAGCGATCATGCTGCGCACCATCGCGGCGCCGGACCCGCGCGACATGACGGCGCTCGTCACCCCGCCGCAGGATTACCTCGCGGGGCTGGAGCTCGGCGTGCGCGGCCTGCGCATCGCCTGGAGCCCGCGTCTCGGCCATGTCGAAACGCTCGATCCCGAGATCGAGGCGATCACGGCCCGCGCGGCCCGCGTGTTCGAGGAGCTCGGCGCCACGGTCGAGGAGGTCGATCCCGGCTTCACGAACCCGATCGCGACGCTGGAAACGCTTTGGCACGTGGGTGCCTGGTCGGTGCTCCGCGCCATCCCGGCCGATCGCTGGGACGAGATCGATCCGGGTTTTGTCGCGGTCGCCGAAAAGGGCCGCGCCATCCTCGGCGCGGATTTCGTGCTCGCCGCGAATGCGCGCGGCGCGCTGTATCTCGCGATGGAGCGTTTCCACGAGACCTACGACCTGCTGCTGACCCCGACGCTGGCAACGGCGGCCTTCGAGGCCGGCCACAACACCCCGCCCGACGGACGGTTTGGCCAGAACTGGATCAACTGGGCGCCCTATAGCTTCCCGTTCAACCTCACCGGGCAGCCCGCCGCGACGGTGCCGTGCGGCCTGACCGAGTCGGGCCTGCCGGTCGGGCTGCAGATCGTCGGCGCCATCCATCGCGACGGGCAGGTGCTGCGCGCCTCGCGCGCCTTCGAAACCGCGCGGCCCTGGTCGACGATCAGCGTGCCGAAGGTGAAGGCGGCGTAGGCCGGAGGCGAAACGCCGCAGAACCGGGCAGACCCGGCGGCGAGCCCTCCTGCGTGTCGAGATCCAAGCCCCGCCGGAGCGCGCGCGGCGGGGCGCCATCACGCGCTCCTGATCCAGCCGGGATGGGCGATCGGAGCTCGGCGGCGTTAACCTGGACCGCACGGAGGCACGCATGCTGATCGATGCAGACCGGGACCGGATCCCCGCCACCAATCGCGCCGGGAGCGCGCGATCGGCGGAGCCGATCCGCCGCTTTCGCGAGATCAGGGCGCATACCGAGCGGCTCGCCGCGCCGCTCTCGCCCGAGGACCAGCAGATCCAGTCCATGCCGGATGCGAGCCCGACCAAGTGGCACCGGGCGCATACGAGCTGGTTCTTCGAGCAGTTCATTCTCCGCGAGCACCTGCCCGGCTACGAGCCATTCGACGAGCGCTTCGCGTTTCTGTTCAACTCCTACTACGTCGCGGCCGGACCACGTCACGCCCGCTTCGCCCGTGGCGTGGTGAGCCGGCCGAACGCGGCCGAGGTCGCGCAGTACCGCGCCCATGTCGATGCCGCGATGGTCGAGCTGCTGTCCGGCGCGTCTGACGCCACGTGGGCGGCGATCGAACCGCTGCTGGCGGTCGGCTTGAACCACGAGCAGCAGCACCAGGAGCTCATCCTCACCGACATTCTGCACGCCTTTGCGCAGAACCCGACGCTCCCCGCCTATGATCCGCACTGGCAGCCGCCCGCACCATCGGCGTCAGACGGATATGTGGCGCTGGAGCGCGGCATCCGCCGGCTCGGCCACGACGGGACAGGGTTTGCGTTCGACAACGAGGGCCCGAGCCATGACCAGCTCATCCATGACGTCAGGATCGCGCGCCGGCTGGTGACAAACGCCGAATGGCTCGGCTTCATGGAAGACCGCGGCTACGCGCGGCCGGAACTCTGGCTGGCCGACGGGTGGGCGACGGTGCAGCGCGAGGAATGGGCCGCGCCGGGCTATTGGCGCAGGGTCGACGGCCGCTGGCTCACCATGACGCTCGGCGGAGAACGGCCGGTCGATCCCGAAGCGCCGGCCTGCCACATCAGCCATTACGAGGCCGACGCCTTCGCACGCTGGTCCGGCAAGGTTCTCCCAAGCGAATTCGAATGGGAGGTCGCGGCCCGCTCCGGCGAGTTCGACGATGCGTTCGGGACCGTGTGGCAATGGACCCGGTCGGCCTATGTCGCCTATCCGGGCTACCGGCCGGTCGAGGGGGCGCTCGGCGAGTACAACGGCAAGTTCATGGCGAACCTGATGGTCCTGCGCGGATCATCCCTGGCCACCCCGGCCGGGCATAGCCGCCTGACCTACCGCAACTTCTTCTATCCGCAGCAGCGCTGGCAGTTCACCGGCCTGAGACTCGCCGATGACGGCGCCTGACGGCTACCCGGTGCGACGCGACATCGTCGACCGGCCCGGCGGGGCGGCCCCGCCGGCGCCGCGCGCGGGCTCGTTTCTGGGTGACGTGCTCCTCGGGCTGAGCCGGCCCCAGAAGACGCTGTCGCCGAAGTACTTCTACGATCTCGAGGGATCGCGCCTCTTCGACGAGATCACGCGGCTCCCGGAATATTACCCGACGCGGACCGAGCTCGCGATCCTCCGCGATCACGGACGCGCCCTGGCGCACCTGATCCCGCCCGGCGCCGCCCTCCTGGAATTCGGCTCCGGCTCGACGGAGAAGATCCGCATCCTGCTCAGGTCGGCGCCGAACATTTCCACCTATGTCCCGATCGACGTCTCGGGCGAGTTCATCGAGGGCGAGGCCGCGCGCTTGCGGGCCGACCTCCCCGACCTCGAAATCCTGCCCGTGGTGGCCGACTTCGCCCAGACCATCAGCCTGCCGCCCGCGATGCTGGACCGGCCGCGCGTCGGCTTCTTCCCGGGCTCGACGATCGGGAATTTCGAGCCGGAGGACGCCGCGGCCCTGCTTCGCCATTTTGCGCAGTTGCTCGGGCCCGGATCGCTCCTGATCCTCGGGGTGGACCTCGTGAAGGCGCCCGAGGTGCTCGACGCGGCCTATGACGACGCCGCCGGAGTGACGGCCCGGTTCAACCTGAACTTACTGGCGCGCATCAATCGCGAGCTCGGGGCCGATTTCGACCTCGCGGCCTTCCGGCATCGCGCTTTCTTCAACCGGGAACGCAGCCGGATCGAGATGCATCTCGTGAGCACGCGGCGGCAGAGTGTCCGCCTCGGCGGGCGCCTGATCCGGTTCGAGAGCGGCGAAACGATCCACACCGAAAACAGCTACAAGTTCACGCGCGCCTCGTTCGCGCCGCTTGCCGCACGCGCGGGCTGGGACGTGGCCGAGAGCTTCACCGACCCGGCCGAGCTCTTCGC
>JAQGJZ010000385.1 GCA_028290385.1 Enterovirga sp. | reverse complement strand
TCGAAGATCAACGCGGCCGCATCGAATCCGAAGCCGCGCTCAGCGCGATTGCGCTCGGATTTCGCCGTGTGCCAGTCGAACTCCATGCGCCCTAGGGTGCGAGTTCGTCCGCACAGCCCGCGGCGAGCCAGGCGCGCTTCGCCTCAGCGAGCCTGCGGCCGATCTCCGGGCCTGGTGGGATGCCCTGGCGCATGAGGTCCCCGCCGGTCAGGCGGAACACCGGCGCGCCCTGCCCGGACCGGAACGCCGCGATCTGCGCCGCTCCATCCGCGGCCACGATGGGGCGCGGTTCGCCGGCGAGCACCGCAACGGCGTCGAGGAGCGGCGACACGCCGTGCAGAAAGGCGAGCCGTCGCGCCTCGGCCCCATCCAGCACGGGAGCCGATTTGAGCCGCGCCAGCAGGCGGGCATGGGTCGCCAGCCGGTCCTGCTCGGCATTGGACAGCCGCAGCCGCTCGCGCAGGCGCTCGGCATCCTCCTCGGTCCAGACGAGCAGCGCGGCGAGGCGACCGGCTGGGTCGAGCGCACCTGCCCGCGCGAGGCGGCCGAGTTCCGGAACAGCCCCGGTCACGCGCAGCAGCAGGCCCGACTCGCTCAACACCGCCACCACCTCCGTCCCCCGCCTAGCGACGAGCAGCTTCAGGAGTTCGGCCCGGATCCGCTCGCGCGACAGGATGGCGAGCCCGTCCCGCTCCTGCACGGCGGCGGCTAGGCCCTCCGGATCGAGCGGACCCTCGGCGTATTCGGCGCTGAACCGGAAAAAGCGAAGGACGCGGAGAAAGTCCTCGCGGATGCGCTGGCGCGCATCGCCGATGAAGCGGACCCGACCGGCCCGCAGATCCGCGAGCCCGCCGGTATGATCGTGGACCTGTCCCTCGGGGCCGAGCGACAGCGCATTCATCGTGAAGTCGCGCCGCAGCGCGTCCTGCTCGAAGCTGCGGCCGAACCGGACCACCGCATGGCGGCCGTCGGTCTCCACGTCCTCGCGAAGGGTCGTCACCTCGAAGGGGGTGCCCTCGACCACGACCGTGACCGTCCCGTGCTCGATCCCGGTCGGCACGGCCTTCAGGCCCGCCGCCCGGGCGCGCCGCTTGGTGTCCTCGGGCAGCGCCGTCGTCGCGAGATCGATCTCGGTGACGTCGCGCCCGAGCAGCCCGTTGCGGACCGCGCCGCCGACGATGCGGGTTTCCTCGCCCGGCGCGGCAAGCGCCGCGAACAGGCGCCGCAGCGCCGGCCGCTCGACCAGCCGCCCCGGGCCGGCAAGATCGAGGTCGCGCATGGCTAGTTGAACCGGCCCGGCACGAGCTGCCCGTTCTCCATGTGCGTCGGTTCGAAGCCGCCTTCGGGCCGGTCGGCCAGAAAGCCCTTGTAGAGGAAGCTGGCGAGCACCAGCGCGAGGCCGGCCATCGCGAGCCAGACCACCGGACCGGACCAGTGCTCGATATCGAGCACCCTGCGCCGCTGCAGGAGCAGCAGCAGCGCAAAGGCCGCGAACGGCAGCAGAAAGAGAAGCCCCTCGGTCAGGATCACCCTAATCATTCGCGTAAAGGCGCTCGTACATGTTGCGCAGGATACCGGCGGTGACGCCCCAGATATATCGGCGGCCGTACGGCATGGCGTAGTACTGGCGGATGGCGCCGCGCCATTCGCGGGCATGAAGCTCCTGGTTCGCCTCATCCATCAGAAAGGCGAGCGGCACCTCGAATACGTCCGCCACCTCCTCCGGGTTCGGCACGATCGGCGCGCCCGGCCTGACCAGCGCGACCACCGGAAGCACGAAGTAATTCGAGGAGGAGAGATACGCGTCGAGGTAGCCGAGCGGACGGACGAAGTCCCGCGGCAGCCCGATCTCTTCCTCAGCCTCCCGCAGGGCCGTGTCGATCGGGCTCGGATCCTCCGGGTCCATGCGCCCGCCCGGAAAGGCGATCTGGCCCGAATGGTTGCGCAGGCCCGAGGCGCGCTCGGTGAGCAGAACCGCCGGGCCCTCCGCGTGCTCCACCACGGGCACGAGCACGGCGGCGTTGCGGGGCTGCGCGGCCGGGAGCGAGCCCCAGGTCGCCGGGTTCAGCGCATGGTCGCCCTTCAGGTCGCAGCGCGGCTCCAGGAAGCCTGGCGGCTCGAGCCGCAGGCGCCCGGCCGCGCGCTCGACGAGGCCGTGGTGCCGCATCGGGGCCGCGCTCACGCGCTCTCCCCGCACGGAACGGGGTAGAAGGTGCCGCGGACGAAGATGCCGAACCCGGCCTCCGCGCCGTCCGGCGAGGGATCCTCCCCGAGCTCGATGAGGTCATAGGTGAGCGCGCGGGTCACCAGCGCCCAGAGCTCGCCCCGAACCAGGACATACGGCTTCACGGCCCCGGTTTCGTCGGCCTCGAAGCGGAGCGGATGGTCGGCTCCGACCTCGACGAGGTCGTCCACGTTGGTCCGGAACGCGACGGATCGCTCGCGCCCCTCCCCCTCGACCGCCATCTCCACGGCCATGAAGGGCACGTCGTCGACCGTGATGCCGACCCGCTCGACCGGCGTGACCAGGACATAGCGCTCCGGGTCCTTGCGCAGCACGGAGGCGAACAGCTTGACGAGGGCGGGCCGGCCGATCGGCGTGCCCATGTAGAACCAGGTCCCGTCCGCCGCGATGCGCATGTCGAGATCGCCGCAGAACGGCGGGTTCCAGCGCTCCACGGGCGGGGCGCCACGGCCGTCACCGTGTTCGCCGAGCGCGGCCTTCAGCCGTCCGAGGGCGTCCATGGCGGGGGGAATCTCGCTCGGCGAGCGGTCGGTCATGTGGGCTCAATAGTCGATCGGCCATCAAAGAAACATCAAGCGCCTGCCTAGTTTCGCTGCGGCTGCGTCGAAGGATCGCTTGCCACGCTTCGGCGGGCTGCCCACACTCTCCGGTCTGAGACAGCCGGCACGGATGCCCGGAGGCGCCTTTGGAACTGGCCAACCTAGCTGCGTCGGGTCCCACCTCGATCGACGACGCGGTGATCCAACATGCCGAAACGGCGCTCGAGACGATCGGGCGGGCCCGCGAGGCGATCGACCGCGTCATCTTCGGCCAGGAACGCGTCGTCGAACTCGCGCTGGTGACGATCCTGGCAGGCGGGCACGGGCTGCTCGTCGGCGTGCCCGGGCTCGCGAAGACGAAGCTCGTGGAAACGCTCGGCACCGTGCTCGGGCTCGATGCCCGGCGCGTTCAGTTCACGCCGGACCTGATGCCGTCCGACATTCTCGGCACGGAGGTGCTCGACGAGGGTGCCGACCGGCGCCGCTCCTTCCGCTTCCTGAAGGGCCCGATCTTCGCCCAGCTGCTGATGGCGGACGAGATCAACCGCGCTTCGCCGCGCACCCAATCGGCCCTGCTCCAGGCGATGCAGGAATTCCACGTATCGGTCGCGGGCGAGCGC
>JAQGJZ010000384.1 GCA_028290385.1 Enterovirga sp. | reverse complement strand
ACGAGCGCGTGCCGTCCTGAGAGTGGTCCCGCCAATGCAGTCCCCCGTGTTCCGACCGCGGCTCTTGCGGCCGAAAGCGAAGTTACTTTAGGCTTCAAATATCGGCTGGCAAGACGCCGGCACGTGTCCTGCACTTGCAGTGGGAAACCACCTGTCGGACAACCGAGCCGGCGCCAGCCGCACTGACATCGGCGGGCTCATGGAATACGGGGAACCTCGATGAATCGGCTTGCAAGTTTGACTTTCGCAGTCGCGGTCGGGGCGTTCGCCGCCACCTCCGCCCTCGCTCAGGACAAGGTGAAGGTCGGCCTTCTGGTCACGCTGTCCGGTCCCTCGGCGGCGCTGGGCCAGCAGGCCCGCAACGGCTTCGAGCTCGCGCTCAAGGATCTCGGCGGCAAGCTCGGCGGCCGGGAGGCGGAGGTCATCGTCGTCGACGACGAGCTGAAGCCGGACGTCGCCGTCACCAAGGTCAAAGGGCTGATCGAGCGCGACAAGGTGGATTTCGTCGTCGGCCCGATCTTTTCCAACGTGCTCGGCGCGATCGTGAAGCCCGTGACCGACGCCCAGACCTTCCTGATCAGCCCGAATGCCGGCTCGTCGGCGCTCGCCGGCAAGTCCTGCAACGCCTTTTACTTCGCGACCTCGTACCAGAACGACCAGGTGCACCAGGTTTCGGGGAACGTCGCGCAGGCGCGCGGCCACAAGAAGGCCTACCTGCTCGCCCCGAACTACCAGGCCGGCAAGGATGCGCTCGCCGGGTTCAAGCGCGACTTCAAGGGCGAGGTGCTCGAGGAATCTTACGTTCCGCTGAACACGCTCGACTTCCAGTCGGAGCTCGCGAAGATCGCCTCGATGAAGCCCGACGCGATCTACACCTTCATGCCGGGCGGCATGGGCGTGAACCTCGTGAAGCAATACAAGCAGGCCGGCCTCACGATCCCGGTCTTCTCCGCCTTCACGGTGGACGAGGCGACCCTGCCGGCGCAGGGCGAGGCGGCGCTCGGCATGTTCGCCGGCTCCAACTGGGCGCCGAACCTCGATACGCCGCAGAACAAGAAGTTCGTGGATTCCTATGTCGCGGCTCACAACGCGGTGCCGGCGACCTATGCCTTCCAGGCCTATGACGCGGCGCTGCTGATCGACTCCGCCGTCAAGGCCGTGAACGGCGATCTGTCCAACAAGGATGCGGTCCGCAAGGCGATGCTGAAGGCCGACTTCGCCTCGCTCCGCGGCCCCTTCAAGTTCAGCGCCAACGGCTACCCGATCCAGAATTTCTATCTGACCAAGGTCGGCAAGCGCGCGGACGGGAAGTACGAGACGCAGATCGTCGAGAAGGTGTTTTCCGATTACGCCGACCCGTACGCCAAGGATTGCGCGCTGACGAACTGACCGGACGCACGGCATCGGCAGACGCGAGGGGGGAACTCATGACACGCACAGAGACGGCGGGCATCACGCCCGCCAATTCCGGGATCGACGGGATCGTCTGGAACATTCTTGGCCAGACCTACGTGCCCAAGACCCTGACGGACGACAGCTTTTCCTGGCACGCGACGTTCCCGGACGGGACCTTCGTGCCGCCGCACATCCACCCGACCCAGGACGAGTATCTCTACATCCTCGAGGGCAGGCTCGACTTCTGGCTGAACGGCCAGGAGACCTCGGCGGCACCCGGCGATCTCGTGCGCCTGCCGCGCGGCGAGCCGCACGGCATCTTCAATCGCTCGGGCGGAACGTCGAAATGCCTGTTCTGGGTTTCGCCCACGGGCAAGCTCTTCGACCTCTTCTGGGGCATCCACAACCTGCCGCAGCAGGAGCCGGAGACCGTGGTGGCGCTCTCGGCCCGGCACGATGTGAACTTCCTGCCGCCGCCGCCTCCCGGCGCCTGATCGGGCAACGCGGCGCGAGGACAGACCCGTGAAGGCGATCATCGTCGGCGGCGGCATCGGCGGTCTCACGACCGCCCTGATGCTGCATGCGCGCGGCATCGAGGTCGAGCTCTACGAGCAGGCCGAAACGGTCCGCGAGCTCGGGGTCGGCATCAACACGCTGCCGCACGCGATCGCAGAACTCGCCGAGCTCGGGCTCCTCGACGCGCTGGACGGCGTCGCCATCCGGACGCACGAGCTGATCTACGCCAACCGCTTCGGCCAGGAGGTGTGGCGCGAGAAGCGCGGCACCCATGCGGGCTTCCCGGTGCCGCAATTCTCCATCCACCGCGGCCGCTTGCAGAGCGTCATCCTCGCCGCCGTGCGCGACCGGCTCGGGCCCGCCCCGGTGCGCACCGGCTCCCGCCTTGCGGCCTTCACGAGCGACGAAGGAGGGGTCACGGCGCGCTTCTTCGACCGGAACGATCGCTATCTCTGCTCGGCGCGCGGCGACGTGCTCATCGCGGCGGACGGCATCCATTCGGCCGTGCGCGCGCAGCTGTTTCCGGGCGAGGGGCCACCTGCCTGGAACGGCCGCATCCTGTGGCGGGGCGCGACCGACTGGCCCGTTTTCCTCGATGGGGAATCGATGGTCATCGCGGGCGGGATGAGCGCCAAGCTCGTCGTCTACCCGATCGCCGAGGGCTCTACCCCCGAACGCCGGCTCACCAACTGGGCCATCGTCGCGGC
>JAQGJZ010000367.1 GCA_028290385.1 Enterovirga sp. | reverse complement strand
TGATGTTGTCGGCTGTCGTGACGAACAGCCCGATAGGGTTGTTCGTCAGGGATACGTCGATGGCAAAGGTGACGCCCGCGGCGAGCCCGCGGCTGACATACGGCAGGGTCACGTGCACAAAGGCCCGGAACGGCGTCGCTCCCGCGATCCTCGCGGCCCGCACAAGGTTCGGCGGCATGTCCCGCAGAACTGCAAGTGTGACCCGCAGGATGTAGGGTATGCCGATCACCGTGTGCCCGGCGATAAGGGTCCAGAGCGACAGGCGCAGGCCGATTGCGCTCCAGAAGAAGAGAAGTCCGAGCCCGTAGACGAGCCAGGGCACCGCGAACGGGGATAGCAGGAAGGGGTAGAGCACCGAGTTCGCGAAGCGTCCGCCATTGGCGATGACGAGTGCAGCCGGAAGCGCGACGATCGCCCCGATCAGTGCGGACGAGATCCCGACAATCAGGCTGTTCACGATCGACAGCACGACAGTCTCGTTTGACCACATCGCGCCGTACCAACGCAGGGTGTAGCCGGTGACCGGAAAGCGGATGTAACTGCCCGGGTCCAGCGAGACCGCGACGACGACGATCAGCGGGAACGCCAGGATGATGCCAACGAGGGTGGCGTAGAGGCCCAGGAAAGAGAGCTGGCGCGGCATCAGACGAGGGCCCGGTCGCGCGAGACGCGCAGCTGGATCACCATCACGACAACCGAAATCAGGATGAGGCAGCTGGAGAGTGCAGCCGCGAAGGGGCGGTCGGACAGCACGGTCATCTGCTCCCAGATTGCGACCGGCACCACCGTGAAGCTCTGTCCGCCGAGAAGCAGAGGCAGGACGAACGCGCCGCAAACCTGAAGAAACACGATCAAGAACCCCGCCGCGATCCCCTGGAGGCTGAGCGGCAGAACGATCTCCAGCATGACGCGGAGCCGTGACGCGCCCAGGATCCGGGCGGCCTTCTCGACGCTCGGGTCGATCTGGCGCACCACCGCCTCGATCGGCAGCACCATGAACGTGAACGTCACGTGGATCATGCCGACGATCACGGCCGTCCAGCCATAGAGAAGGTCCAGCGGCTGAGACACGATGCCGAGATCACTCAGGGTCGCGTTGATCAGCCCGTTCCGCCCAAGGATGATCATCCAACCCAGCGTCAGCATGTTCATGCCGACAGCAAGCGGTGCGAAGGTCAGGACGGCGAATGCCGGCGTGAGGCGGTGCTCGGAGCGGGCGAGGTAATATCCCGCCGGGAAGGCGAGGATTGCCGTAAGCGTCGCGACGATCAGGCCCAGGAGGAGCGTGTACCCAAGGATGCGCGCGTAGTAGATGTCCCCGAGCAGCCGCGCGTAATGCTCGATGGTGACCACGGCGAAGTCGGGCCGGGATGGCACGACCCCGAGGCTCATGGCGAACAGCACGAGCCCCGGCAGGAGGTAGCCCGCGCCGATGATCGCCAGCACGGGAAGAACCAGGAGGGCGCCCGCGCCCGCTCCTATGCTCATCACGTAAAGCCCAGGTGGTGCTTAGCTTCTCAACTCCCGGTTCCAGCGTTCCACCATGCGGGGTGCGACCTTGGCGAGATCGCGCAGCGGCGGGGTCACGCCCTTGTCCAGAGGCATGATCTGCCACCGCATGTCTTCGGGGATCACCACCTTGGCATTCGTGGGTGTGAAGTTGATCAGCTTGAAATATTTCAGCTGCGGCTCCGGATCCAGAAGAGTGTTGACCCACTCGAACGCAAGCTTCTCGTTCCCGCCTTTCACGACCTGTGCCGGACTGAGCGTGATCAGTGAGTGAGGCGCCAGGCGTTTGAACTTCAGCCATGGCGCAGCCCCGGCCATTAGGGCGTGCACGCGCCCGTCCCAGAGCACGCCGATATCGACCTCCTTGGAGACGATCATCCGCTCTACCTCGAGCGCCGTCGTCCAGAATTTCACGAGGTTCGGCCGAAGTTTCTTCAGCCCCGCATAGGCGGGGTCCAGGTTCTCCATGCTGCCGCCCTGCGCGGCGGCGTAGTGCCATATGAAGAACGGCGCCCAGGCATAGGAAACGTCCGGCACCGTGATGGTACGGCCGAACTCACCCTTGCCGCCACGCTCGAAGAATTCCGCCCAGGTCTCGGGCGGGTTCTTGATCTTCTCGGCATTGTAGAAAATGCCCGAGGTCGAATACTGATAGGACGCGCCGAAATCGTCGAAGGGCTTACGGAAAATATCAGGCGTATCAGCAAGGTTGGGAACCTTGTCGACCGTGAGTTTCTGCACGAGACCCTTGTCGGCGAGCGAGATGGCGAAAAGCTCGGCATTGTCGACGGCGTCAAGGGGCGGGTTGTTGGGCTGCGCTTCGATCTGGGACGTCCATTGCGGAGGGGCGCCGAGCACCACCCGGACGTCCGCGCCGGTGCGCTGCTTGAAGAGCGGGATGAAGTGTTCCCGGATGGATTGCTCCCACTTGCCGCCAAGGCTCGTGATCGTGACCATGTTTCCCTGGGCGTGGACGAGGCTTGTCCGGCTCCAGGCGGCGAGTGCCGCTCCGCCCCCGAGCGCCTTCAGCAGAGTTCGCCGATCCGTCATCTTGATATCCCTCTGACTAGCGCGACTGGATACAGAACGGAGCACCTGCCGGGCGCTGCGGTGGCGAGAGCGTAGCAATGCAGAGGCCAACTGCAAGAGCAATCGCGGTCGATGGCAGGTAAATTCGGCTCGGGTCGCGGCTTCCGGGCAGCTGAGCTAGGTGCTAACTGGATACGGTTTACTCCGGACGGGTCGCGGTTTCGTCCCATGAACGCCCAGCAATCCGCCTACGGCTATCTCAAGGAGCGCATCACGTCGGGTGAGTTTCCGGCCAACGCGCCGCTTCGGCCGGAGCAGATCGGGAAGGCGCTTGGCATCAGCCGCATGCCCGTGCGCGAGGCGATCCTTCAGCTCGAAGCGGAGGGCTTCGTGACCATCGGCTCCAACCGGCGCGCGATCGTCACCTCACGTACGCCGGCAGACATCGTCGAGCTTTTCGAGATCCGGATCGCACTCGAGGGGCTCGCGGCCGAGCGAGCGGCGCCACGTCTCAACGCCACCCATGTCTCGGGGCTGGGACAAATCCTCAAGGAGATGGCTCGTGCCTCCGAGGATCCACGCCGCTGGATCGGCCTGCACGACCAGTTTCACGATGAACTCTACGAAGTGGCGGGGATGCCTCGCTTGCTCGGTGAGATCCGCCGGCTGCGTCACTCCACGCAGCCCTATATCCTTATGTACATAAGCCTGTTCACGGTGCCTGAGATGCCTGGAAGCGAGCACGGGGCGTTGCTCGACGTGATCCGGCAGGGCAGCCCCGACGCGGCCCGCACCGCAATGGCCGACCATATCCGGGATGCCGCGTGCGGGGTCGTTTATCACCTGCTGCGCGGTGAAGCAGCCGGCGCGGAGCCGCGGCTGCAGCGGCGTACATCGGTCAGAGCGAGGGAGAGGTCGAGATGAGCGGGAGCACGATGCGCAAGGAATATTCGGTCCCGGGCCTAAGCCCGCCTATCAGCCACTACTGCGATGCCGTCCAGTTCGGGAACATGTTGTTCATATCGGGCATCGCCCCGCTCGATCAGGATTTGAACGTGATCGGCGGCGATGATGTCGTGGCGCAAGCCGAGGCAATTTTCGCGGCGATGGATAAGATCCTGAAACTCGCGGGTGCTGGCTTCGGCGACATCCTGAAAGTCACCGTCTTTCTGACGGACGTCGATGACCGAACGAAGATCAACCCCGTGCGTCAGCGCTATTTCGGGGAAGCCCGCCCGGCCAGCACACTGATCGAGGTGAGCCGCCTCGCCATCCCGGGCATGAAGGTGGAGGTCGAAGCCGTGGTCGGGCTGCCGACTGCCGCCTGAAGCGGCAATCGGCTGTCGATTGCGGCAAGTGGTGCGGCCGCTCAGTCTGGCCGCACGATCTTCCAGTACGTGTCCTTGTTCAAAACAAGTCCGTCGCGGA
>JAQGJZ010000354.1 GCA_028290385.1 Enterovirga sp. | reverse complement strand
CGCGTGAGCTCCCGCCCGATGATGAGGACCTCCAGATCCTGCGTGGGAGTGAAGTCGCGCTTCCGCATCTCGAAACGGGTCGGAGAAATCTTGCGCACGTTCTCGCCGCAGAAGCTGACGAGGTTCGACGGGTGCCCCTTGTCGACCACGAGCCGGAAATCCCCGATCGGGCCGGCCCAGTTCGCCCCCGTCTTGAGGACATAGGCGATGCGGGCCTCCTGCGGATGGCCGTTAGCGGCCCGGCCGACGGCCGAGAGGAAGCCGGCATCCATGCAATAGCGGGCTTGGTAGTGCGCGAACTCCGGCTCCCGACGGAGATCGGGGAACGCCAGGGGCGTCACGGCGGAATAGCCGACGACTGGTTTGTAACTGTGCTCGACCTTGATCTCTCGGCCGGCCGGAAACGTCTGCCGCCAGTGATAGGTGGTCTTGAGAGTCCAGCGCGGCACGGCATGGTCCTTCATGCCCGCGCCGGTATCGTCGAAGCTCTCGATCTCGACCAGGCCGAGTTCGACGAGGTCCGTCCAGCGCTCGCGGGGCAGGGCGTCGAGAGCTTGCTGGGTCTCACGCGCGAGCGGATGGAGCGGGATCCCGAGCTGGCGCAGCCTGTCCGTGCGGTCTATCCCCGCGGCCACAACGCGCCGCTCCACCTCCGTGGCCACGGGTGCGCCGTTCACCCGCGTGGCGAAGCCGACGAAATTGTCGCTCTCCGCCTCCGGCAGCGAGATGTTGGCGTCGGGCGCGCCGGTGAGATCCGGGAGCGGAAAGGCGACCACGCTCGAGACGTCGCGAGGCGCCGTGTTCAGGAACCGGTACCCGACCCGGATCTCGCGAGCCGAGACGTAGAGGTCCTCCGCGACCATCCGGATCTCGGGGCTCGCCGTGAGGACGATGCCGCCGGCCGACAGCTCGGCGGTCGAATCGTTCGCAGCCGCGCCCGCTACCCAACCGTAAAGGGCGAGGCCGGCGGCTGCGGGCCGGATCACGCGGTCGCCCGGAGCCGCGCGAAGCCCGCCTCGAGATCGGCCTTGAGGTCTTCGAGGTCCTCGAGGCCGATATGGAACCGGAGCGCCGGGCCCGCGGCCTCCCAGCGGGTCGCGGTGCGATAGGCGCGCGGGTCGAACGGGAGCACGAGGCTCTCAAAGCCGCCCCAGGACGCCCCGATGCCGAACAGCTCGAGCCCGTCCACCATGGCCGCGACCGCGGCGGGGCTCGCCTCCTTCAGGACGATGGAGAACAGCCCGGACGAGCCCTTGAAGTCGCGCTTCCAGATCGCGTGGCCCGGATCGCTTTCGAGCGCCGGGTGAAGCACGCGGGCGACCTCCGGCCGGCCCTCGAACCAGCGCGCCATCTCCAGCGCCTGCTTCTCGTGCTCCTTCAGCCGCAGCGCCATGGTGCGCAGGCCGCGCAGGCCGAGGAAGACGTCCTCGGGGCCGGCGCACATCGCAAAGGCGTTGAAGGTCTGGCGCAGCCGCTTCGCCCACGCCTCGTTGGCCGAGGTCAGGCCGAGCAGGAGGTCGGAGCCGCCGGACAGGTATTTGGTGCCGGCCTCGATCGCGATGTCGACGCCCATGGCGTGCGGCGGGAAGAAAAGCGGCGTCGCCCAGGTGTTGTCCATCAGCACGGCCGCACCGCGCTGATGCGCGACGGCGGCGATGGCCGGGATGTCCTGCATCTCGAACGTCTGCGAACCCGGTGCCTCCGTCACCACCGCTGTGGTGTTCGGGCGGAACAGCGCCTCGATCCCGGTGCCGATCAGCGGGTCGTAATAGGTCGTCTCGACCCCGAACCGCTTCAGCACCCCGTCGCAGAAGATCCGGGTCGGCCGGTACACGGAATCCGGCACGAGCAGGTGGTCGCCCGCGGCGCAGGCCGTCATCAGGGCGATCGTGATCGCCGCGAGCCCGGATGGCGTCAGCACCGTGTCGGCCGCGCCGGCGAGGCCCGACCAGGCCGTTTCCAACGACGCGATGGTGGGCGTGCCGGCCGTGCCGTAGGTGAACTTGGTGTTCCGGCGCTGCAGGAATTCCTCCGTGCTGGGGTACAGCACGGTCGAGCCGCGGTAGATCGGCGTGTTGACGAAACCGTGCTGCTCGAACGGCTCGCGTCCCGCATGGACGAGACGGGTTCGTTCGCCGAAGCGGTCGAGGGGTCGGGAGGGATCCTGCGCCATCCCTCGCTCATGGCCGTCGCGCCTTCGCTCCGTCAAGCGGAGGATGCATCGTGTCTCACTTGACCGGGCGCGGTTTGTCGCCTTCGATGGCATCAAAGCTGCAAGAGGCGATCGACCTGTCCGTACGCCCGCGACGGTTCGTGCCTCAGAAAAACACGCCAAAACAGAGTGGAGACCATCCGATCATGACATCGAAATTCGCGACGCTCGCGCTCGGGCTCGCCGTAGGCCTCGCCGGAATCGGCCTCGGGGCGAGCGGCGCCTCGGCCCAGGCGACGCTGAACAACATCAAGCAGAAGGGCTTCCTGCAATGCGGCTCGAACACCGGGCTCGCCGGCTTTGGCGTGCCGGATGCGCAGGGCAACTGGACCGGGCTCGATGTCGATTACTGCCGGGCCGTCGCGGCCGCGATCTTCAACGATCCGACCAAGGCGCGCTTCACGCCGCTGGCCGCGAAGGACCGCTTCACGGCGCTCCAGTCTGGCGAGGTGGATGTCCTGATCCGGAACACCACCTGGACGATGTCGCGCGACACGGCGCTCGGCCTGACCTTCACGGGCGTGAATTATTATGACGGCCAGGGCTTCATGGTCCGCAAGAAGCTCGGCGTGGCCTCGGCCAAGGAACTGAACGGCGCCTCGATCTGCACGCAGCAGGGCACGACGACGGAGCTGAACCTCGCGGATTATTTCCGCGCCAACAACATGAAGTACGAGGTTGTCGCCTTCGCGACCTCCGATGAGACGTTCAAGGCCTACGACACGGGGCGCTGTGACGCGTTCACGACGGACGCCTCGGGCCTGTATTCCGAGCGCCTGCGTGCCTCGGCGCCGGACGACCACATCGTCCTGCCCGAGATCATCTCCAAGGAGCCGCTTGGCCCGGCCGTCCGCAAGGGCGACGCGCAATGGGCGGACGTCGTCAAGTGGACGCACAACGTGCTGCTGACCGCCGAGGAGCTCGGCGTGACGAAGGCGAATGTCGACCAGATGCTCAAGTCGGACAACCCGGAGATCAAGCGCCTGCTCGGCGTCGAGGGTTCGTTCGGCGAGTCGATCGGCCTCACCAAGGACTGGGCCGTCCGGATCATCAAGGGTGTCGGCAATTACGGCGAGATCTTTGATCGCAACGTCGGCGAAGGCTCCCGCCTTAAGATCAAGCGCGGACTGAATGCGCTGTGGAACAAGGGCGGGCTTCAGTTCGCCGCTCCGATCCGCTGATCCAAACCGGGGCGCCCCGCCGGGGCGCCTCCCCGTTCAGACCCGGCCCTTGCGCACTGCCGCAGGCCGGGTCTGAGCCAAGAAGCCGGCCGGAGAACAGGCTTGTCGAGCATTGTCCGGGCCCCTGAGCCCGCCAGAGCGTCTTTCGTCAACGATCCCAGGGTCCGCGGGATCGCCTACCAGGTCGTGCTGGTGGTTGTGGTTGTGGGCCTGATCTGGATGGCGGCCACCAACGCCATCGAAAACCTCCGGGCGGCCAAGATCGCCTCCGGCTTCGGTTTCCTGGATTCCACATCCGGATTCGATGTCAGCCAGACGCTGATCCCCTATTCGGCGAGTTCCACGTACGGCCGGGCCTTCCTGGTCGGGCTGCTCAATACGCTGCTCGTCGCGGCGATCGGCGTCGTGCTCGCCACGATCCTCGGCTTCCTGATCGGCATCGCGCGCCTGTCCTCCAACTGGATCGTGGCACGCGCCGCGACGGTCTATGTCGAGGTGATCCGCAACCTGCCGCTGCTGCTGCAGCTGCTGTTCTGGTATATCGCCGTCCTGCGGTCGCTGCCGGAGCCGCGCAACTCGGTCACCGTCGGCACGAGCTTCTTTCTCAACAATCGCGGCCTCTTCATGCCGAAACCGGTCCTCGCCGAGGACGTCTGGATGGTCGGCGCGGCACTCGTTGCCGGAGTGGCTGCGGCGCTCGTCTATGCCGTTCGGGCGCACCGCAGGCAGGCGGCCACGGGCCAGCCCTCGCCGGTGATCCGCGCCACGCTCGGCCTCGTGCTCGGATTGCCGCTGCTCGTCTGGGCCGCGCTGGCTCTCGCCACGACGAACCCGATCTCCTTCGACTTCCCCCTGAAGGGCACGTTCAACCTGCGCGGCGGGATGCAGGTCTTCCCCGAACTCGTCGCGCTGACGCTCGGCCTGACGATCTACACCGCCGCGTTCATCGCCGAGATCGTACGCGCCGGCATCCTCGCCGTGTCCAGAGGACAAACGGAGGCGTCGCATGCGCTCGGGCTGCGGCAAGGGCAGACGCTGCGCCTTGTCGTGATTCCGCAGGCGATGCGGGTCATCATCCCGCCGCTCACGAGCCAGTATCTCAACCTCACGAAGAACTCGTCGCTGGCCGTGGTCATCGGCTACCCGGACCTCGTCCAGGTCTTCATGGGCACAGTTCTCAACCAGACTGGCCAGGCGATCGAATGCGTCGCCATCACCATGGCGGTCTACCTCACGATCTCCATCGCAACCGCGAGCTTCATGAACTGGTACAACGCCCGCAAGGCGCTGGTGGAGCGCTAGCCATGGCCGTGCAATCGCTCTCCGGGCCCTCGCTCTCCTATGTGCAGACGCGGCAAACCGAGCCGCTGCCGCCGCCGAACCTCGTCCGTGGGCCGATCGCGTGGGCGCGGCAGAACATGTTCTCGTCGATCCCGAACACGATCCTGACGCTGTGCGTCCTGTATGGGCTGTACGTGCTCGTTCCGCCGCTT
>JAQGJZ010000332.1 GCA_028290385.1 Enterovirga sp. | reverse complement strand
GGGGCGACCTCCACCGGGTCCGACGCGGTGCCGGCGATCTCGTCCGGGCGGGGGTCGGCCAGCCGGGCCGGCTCCGCGGCCAGCGCCACGACCTCGTCGGCCTCGTCCTGGATGCCCGGGTCGGGCTCGTCCGAAGCGTCCGAACCGTCCTCGTCGTCCTCGGACGGCGCGGTGTCGAGCTCGGCTTCGCTGAGAAGTCGGTCGGCGGCCTCCTCGAGGGCCGGGTCGATCAGGCCGCCTGCGCCGGACCCGCTCTCCGGCTCGTCCTGGATGCCTGGATCCGGATCGTCCGCGTCGTCGATCGAGCCCGGGTCGCCCTCCGGACCGGGAGGCGGCATGTCGATATGCGTCGTGTCTTCGGTGGCGCCGTCCGGCATCGCGTCCGGAGGAGGCGTCGGAACGGGCGCGAGCCCGGAATCGTCCGGGCTGGTCGGCGCTCCCGCCTCCCCGCCCGCGTCCCCGATCGCGGCCGCGACGGTCGCGGCCGGCACCGGCTTCTCGCGTGCGGCCACCAGCGGCACCGTGATGGCCGGACCCGGCCGCTTGTCGGACACGTAGCCGAGCGACTTGAGGATGGAGCCGAAATCCTCGCCTGCCGTGCCCACGAGCGAGGTCATGGCCGGGGTCTGGACGAAGCCTTCCCCGTCAGCGGCCCCGAGGGGCGGCTCGCCCGGCGTCACGCCGGGCCGATAGGCGACGGCCGGACGGATCAGGTCGGCCAGCCGCTCCAGGATGTCGACCCGCACGGCCCGCGACCCGCACACCCGGAAACCGGCCGCCCGGTACAGGCCGCGTGCGATCTCGGGATCCGCCGCGAACGACGTACGGCCCGATCCGGCCAGGTGGGCGATCTCGTCGATCCCCTTCTGGTCGAGCCCACCGTTCTTCAGGGCCCAGAGCTGCGCCGACAGGATCCGGGGGGCCGGCTTCACCAGGGCCGGCAGATAGACGTGGTAGGCGCCGAAGCGCACGCCCTTGGCCCTGAGCGCGGCCCGGCCGGTCTGGTCGAGGCTGCGCAGGTCCTGGGCGACCCGCGAGCGCTCGAGAATGCCCTCTGCCTCCACGAGCTGGAAGGCGATGCCGCGCGCGAGGCCGGTCAGGGTGGCGTCGGTCTCGAGGTCGATCAAGGTGCCGAGCAGGCGCGTGACATGCGCCTTGATCCAGGCCTTCAGCCGCGCATCGACCTTGTCGCGCGCCGGACCGGTGAGCTGCTCGTCGGCGATGATGCGGAAGGTCGGCTCGAACAGCTTGTCGCCGGCTTCGAGCTTCGCGACCGGGTCGCCCGTCCAGCGGATGGTGCCGTCGTTCGACAGGACGAGGGTCGCGTCCGGCGCCGCCGCGAAACGGTCGGCTCGCGCCTCGATCTCGCCGGCCAGCGCCTTCTGGGCGGCATTGCGTAGGGCGCGCGCCTCCTCGCCGGTGGCACCCGGGTCGGGCACGAAGTGGAACCCGAACAGGTGGCCCACATGCTGGCCTTCGACGGTGACGTCGCCGCCAACGTTGATTTCGGCTTCCATCGTGGCGTTCTCTCTCAGGCGCCGCAGGAGGACGCTTGTTCGGCGGTCCACGAAGCGGGCCGCCAATCGTTCGTGTAGGGCATCGGACAGCGTGTCCTCTACTCGACGCGTCTCGGCCTGCCAATGCTCAGGGTCGGCAAGCCAGTCTGGACGATTGGCCACGAAGGTCCAGGTGCGGACCTGGGCAATGCGGTGCGACAGGGTGTCGATGTCGCCGTCGGTCCGATCGACCATCTTGATGTGGCGGGCGAACCAGTCGGCGGGCACGCGCCCGTCCTGCATCAGGAAACGATAGATCGTGCCGACGAGGTCGGCATGGGTCGCGGGCGAGACCTTCCGGTAATCCGGGACCTGGCACACCTCCCAGAGGCGCTCGACCGCGGCCCGGCTCCGCGCCAGGTGGCGAACGTCGTCCTCCTTGGCGAGGATCTCGAGCGCGGCGACGTCCTCGCCAATCGGCGCGCGGGTCAGGCCCTTTTCGTTCGGCACCTCGGCGAGGCTGCGCTGCAACGCGCCGACCGAGCCGAAATGCAGGTCCGGGTTGCGCCACTGGATGACCCGCAATGGCTCGAAGCGGTGCGTCTGCAGCGCATCCACGATCTCGGGATCGAACGGGTCGCAACGCCCGCTGGTGCCGAAGGTGCCGTCGCGCATGTGCCGGCCGGCGCGGCCCGCGATCTGGCCGAGCTCGGCCGGAAACAGCTTGCGGAACCGGAACCCGTCGAACTTGCGGTCGGACGCGAAGGCGACATGGTCGACATCGAGGTTCAGCCCCATGCCGATCGCGTCGGTGGCGATCAGGTAATCGACATCGCCCGACTGATAGAGCGCGACCTGCGCGTTGCGGGTGCGCGGCGACAGCGCCCCGAGCACCACGGCCGCGCCGCCGCGTTGGCGCCGGATCACCTCGGCGATGGCATAAACCTCCTCGACCGAGAAGGCGACGATGGCCGAGCGCGGCGGCAGGCGCGAGATCTTCTTCTCGCCCGCATAGAAAAGATTCGACAGGCGAGGGCGGGTGACGACGTGGACGCCGGGGATCAGCGCCTCGACGAGGGGACGCATGGTCATCGCGCCGATCAGCAGCGTCTCGTCGCGGCCGCGCTGGTTCAGCAGCCGGTCGGTGAAGACATGGCCGCGGTCGAGATCGGCCGCGACCTGGATCTCGTCGATCGCCACAAAGGCGACGTCGAGATCGCGCGGCATCGCCTCGATGGTGCTGATCCAATAGCGCGGGTGATCCGGCTTGATCTTTTCCTCGCCCGTGACGAGGGCGACCGCCTCCGGCCCGACCTTCTCGACGACGCGGGAATAGACCTCCCGCGCGAGCAGCCGCAGCGGCAGGCCGATCATGCCGGAGGAGTGCGCGACGAGCCGCTCGATCGCGAGATGCGTCTTGCCGGTATTGGTCGGCCCGAGCACGGCGGTGACACCGCGCGCGCGCAGGTTTGGGGGCAGGGAGCGACGGGCCAGCAAGGAGGTAACGCCTCCGGATGCGGCGCCGCTCATGCGAGGCGTGCCGGGAGGGAAGGGGCGGCTGTTCGGTTCCAAGCCATATGAGCCCGGGACGGCGAGAATTCCAGCCCGGGGCTGAGCCGAGCGCCGATGCCACCGCTTTGCGTGGTCGCGAGGGTCGGACGCGCGATCCGCGTCGCCGCCCGCTCCGCTGCCGCGAGCGGCACGGTCAGCGCCGGCCCGGCCCGAGATCGGCGACCTCGACCCGGAGCCGCTCCGTGCGTCCGCTGCGGAGCACCTCGATCTCGAGCGCGCGGCCGATGCCTGCCGCCTCCAAGGCGCCGAGCAGGTCGGACAGGCGCGACACGGCACGGCCGTTCACGCCCACGATCACGTCGCCAAGCTCGCCCGTGGTCGGATCGATGCCGCGCAACCCGGCGCGTGCGGCCGGCGAGCCCGGGATGGTGCGGACCACAACGACGCCCGGGACCCCGAGCCTAGCCGTCGCGGCTTCCGCGCCCGCGATGATGCCGATGCCGGGCTGCGGCATGCGCCCGTTGCGGATGAGCTCGGGCACGACCCGGTTCACCACGTCGATGGGAATCGCGAAGCCGATCCCCGCCGAAGCGCCGGACGGCGAGAAGATCGCCGTGTTCACGCCGATGACGCGCCCTGCGGAATCGAGCAGCGGGCCGCCCGAATTGCCCGGGTTGATCGCGGCGTCGGTCTGGATGACGTCGGCGAGCTCGCGCCCTTCGCCGGTCGGCAGCCGCCGCTGCAGCGCGCTGATCACCCCCGTCGTCAGGGTCTGGTCGAGCCCAAAAGGGTTGCCGATGGCGAGGGCCGATTGGCCGACCTTGAGGTCGCCCGAGGTGCCGATCGCGATCGGGGGCGGGGGGCTTCGCACCCGCCCGAGCCGCAGCACCGCCAAGTCGTAATTCGGCGCGGTGCCGACGATCGTTGCCGATACAATCTCGCCGGAGGCCAGCCGCACGGCCACAGGACCGGCATTCTGCACCACATGATTGTTGGTCACGACGTGACCCGCCGCGTCCCACACGAAGCCGGTGCCGGTCTGCTGGCCGCCGCCGCCCTCCTGCTCGCCCGTGAGCTGATCGGGGCTGGCGCGCGCCACGGCGAACACGTGCACCACGGAGGGCGACGCGGTCTCGAACAGTGCAACGGCGCTGCGCTCGGCGGGCGCGAGGTCGCCGCGCGCCGCAACCGTGCGCGGCGCCTCCTGCGTGTAGAGAAGGCGCGCCACATAAGGCTCGGCGACGAAGGCTGCGAGCAGCAAGACCGCAATCGTCAGCGCGACCCGGCTGAAACCATCGCGCACGGTCGCTCACCTCACCTGATGGCCGCTGTTGCTGAGCAACTCGCAACCAGGGGGCTGGGTTCAGGGGGGCGCCGACGAGGATTGCGGGGGCACCGCATGAGACGGCACTCCAGGAAACAGGTCGGGTAGAGGCGGGTAGGCAGCCCGGACGAGCCGCAGCGGAACGGAGCTGCCGCTCGCCCTGGTCGCTGGACCGCGCCGAAAGCAAAAGCAAAGACGAACGTTGCTTGTCGGACCGCCCTTTTGGTAACGGTGATCCCGCCGCTAAAATGCCGCTCTGCCGCGATGCGTAAGGCACGAGGCCGTCCGATCACTTGGCTCAGCCGCCTTGGGGTTGTCGGGTCCGAATCCATCGACAAAGTCGATCAGTGCAATTCCGCCCTCATGACGGGGGTCGTGCCCGTTCCGATCGGAGCGGAAGGGGCGCGGGTTCTGGACAGGGTCGGTGAATGCGCGCAGTGATCCTCCATGGCGCAAGAACAACACGCCCGCGAGATCATTCGGCGGCATGACCGCGTCCTCGCGCTCGGGTTCTCTGCCATCACGGCGGCGCTGCTCGTCTACGGCGCTTTCTTGTGGTTGCTCGGGTGACGTGGGTCGGACGGCCGGCGCGGCCCTCCCGAGGAGTAGGCGCACAGCCCAAAGCAAGCTATTCCCCGACCAATGAAAGCTGACCGATCGCGCCGGCGGAAGCCGACAGCCCTGCAGGTCCAAGTTCGGGTGCTTCTGGCGCTCATGCTGCGGGACATGCGGACCCGGTTTTTCGGCCACGCGCTGGGCTACTTGATCGCGGTCGCCTGGCCTCTGTCTCACATCCTCATTCTGGTCGCGATCTACAGCCTGCGCGGCCTCATGGTCCCCTATGGGGACAGCCTTCCGCTGTATTTCGCCTCCGGGCTCGTGCCGGTGATGGCCTTTGCCTACACGTCGCGACTTGTCATGTATTCGGTCGTTCAGAATAGAGTTTTGCTCGGGTTTCCGATTGTCCGCCTGTTTGACATAATGGCGGCAAGAAGCTTCCTCGAAGTTTGCGCTTCGACGTTCATGGCTGTCTGCCTTTGCGTTATCCTCTCCGCGGTGGGGATCGACGTACGCCCACACGACGGCCTAATGGCAGCGAAGGCTTTCGGATCTGCATTGCTCCTCGGAGTCGGCGTCGGATTTTTGAACGGGATCATCGTCATGCGATTTCCGTTTTGGGCTACAGGCTACGCGCTTGTGCTCATCGTCATCTACATCACGTCCGGGGTGATGTTCGTACCTGGAACGCTGCCGCAGCCGGTCCAGGATGTGATCTGGTGGAATCCCGCCCTTCATGTCGTCGAGTGGATGCGGTTAGCGTATTATCCCAGCTATCCGGTGGACCTTCTAAACCGAGCCTACCCGATCAGTGTCGGGCTTATCGCGCTCCTCTGTGCGCTGGCCTCTTTGAAATTGGCTCCGCGGCTCCTGCTGCGCTAGCCCGCTTGCCTGCGCCACGCTGCAACAGGCCCGAAAAACGCGCCGCGCCTGACCTCCCGATCACGGCTTCGGCACGATCCTGAGGATGCGTAATGGGCCGCCGCCGCGGGTTTCGAGGAGGGCGTAGACGGCGCCGTCCGGGCCGACCCGCACGTCGCGCGTGCGGGCGCCGAGCGGGATCAGCTCCTCGCTGGCGACGCGGTCGCCCTCCATCCGCAGCACGACGAGGCCTTGGCTCACGAGGCCGCCGACGAGCAGCGCCCCGCGCCAGTGCGGAAACGGGTTTCCCGCATATGCGGCCATTCCGGAGGGGGCGATCACCGGGTCCCAGTAATAGACCG
>JAQGJZ010000290.1 GCA_028290385.1 Enterovirga sp. | reverse complement strand
GACCGGCACCAAGTTCACCTACATTCCGTACAAGGGCGGCGGCGACGTCGCGGCGCAGCTCGACGGCGGCCACGTGACCGCAAGCGTCAACAACCCGATCGAGGCGGTGGCGCAATGGCGCGCCGGCGAGCTTCGCCCGCTCTGCGTGTTCGACGCAAAGCGCATCCCGATGACCGAGAAGGTCACGTCCGACATGGGCTGGGGCGACATCCCGACCTGCAAGGAGCAGGGGCTCGACGTTGAATACCTGATGCTGCGCGGCTTCTTCACGACCCCGGGCGCTACACCGGACCAGGTCGCCTTCTATGTCGACCTCTTCAAGAAGATCCGGGAAACGCCGGACTGGAAGGAGTTCATGGAGAAGGGCGCCTTCAACACCAGCTTCATGAGCGGCGACGAGTTCAAGGCCTGGCTCAAGAAGGCCGGCGACGAGCATCGCGGCCTGATGGAGAAGGCCGGCTTCCTCGCGAAGTCCTGAGCCGCACACCTGACCCGGCGGGGCCCCGCGGCGCGGGGCCTCGTTCCACGATTGGACGTCTTCTCCCAAGGGATCGACGCGCGCATGTCCTCGTCCACGGAACACACCGAGCACACGGTCTCCAACCGCATGATGGAGCTCGTGGTGGCCGGCGCCTTCATCGCCGTGTCCATGCTGGTCATGTACGACAACTGGCGCGTGGGTGCGCGCTGGGTGGAGGACGGGCCGCAGGCGGGATATTTCCCGTTCTACATCGGCGCGATCATGTTTCTCGCCAGCCTCGGGACCTTCGTGGTCACCCTGAGATCGCAGTTCGGCGACACGAACTTCGTCGAGCGCAGCCAGCTGAAGCAAGTGATGCAGGTGCTCGTGCCGACGGTTGTATTCGTCGGCCTGATCGGACTCCTCGGCATCTACATCGCGTCCGCGATCTTCATCACCTTCTTCATGACATGGCTCGGGAAATACCCGATCTACAAGTCGGCGCCGATCGCCGTTGCGGTGCCGGCCCTGCTCTTCGTGATGTTCGAGATCTGGTTTCTCGTGCCGCTGCCCAAAGGCCCGATCGAGACCGCCTTCGGTTACTGAGACGCCCAGACCACTCGCCGAGCACGCAACCATAACGACGGCTGCCAGGGGAACCGCATGGAAGCCTTATCCTCACTGATCCACGGCTTCGGCGTTCTCGGCGACCCGATGAACATCGTCTACATGTTCGTCGGCATCTTTCTCGGCGTGCTCATCGGGGTTCTGCCGGGACTCGGCGGCGCGAACGGGGTCGCGATCCTGCTGCCCCTGACCTTCTCCATGTCGCCGGTCTCCGCGATCATCATGCTCTCCTCCATCTATTGGGGAGCGCTGTTCGGGGGTGCCATAACCTCCATTCTGTTCAACATTCCCGGCGAACCCTGGTCGGTGGCGACCACCTTCGACGGCTATCCCATGGCGCAGCAGGGGAAGGCCGGCGAAGCGCTGACGGCAGCCTTCACGGGCTCCTTCATTGGCGCCTTCATCGCCACGCTGCTCCTGACCTTCCTTGCGCCGCTGATCGCCAGGTTCGCGCTGAATTTCGGTCCGGCCGAGTTCTTCGGCGTGTATCTGCTGACCTTCTGTTCCTTTGTCGGAATGGGCAAGGAATCGCCGTTCAAGGTCATCGCCGCGATGATGCTGGGCTTTGCCCTCGCCGCCGTCGGTCTGGACACGGTGACGGGCCAGCTCCGCATGACCTTCGGCTCGACCGAACTCCTGCGCGGCTTCGACTTCCTCGTCGCGGTCATCGGGCTCTTCGGGGTCGGCGAGATCCTGCTGACCATGGAGGAGGGCCTCGCCTTCAAGGGGCGCTCGGCCAAGATCAATCTCCGGGTGGTCCTGCATACCTGGAGAGAGCTGCCGAAGCTCTGGCTGACGTCACTGCGCAGCTCGCTCGTCGGCTGCTGGATGGGCATCACGCCCGGCGGCGCCACGCCCGCCTCCTTCATGAGCTACGGCCTCGCCAAGCGCTTCTCCCGCAACGGGTCGAAGTTCGGCAAGGGCGAGATCGAGGGCGTCTTCGCGCCGGAGACCGCGGCCCACGCCGCGGGAACCAGCGCGCTCCTGCCCATGCTGACGCTCGGCATCCCGGGCTCGCCGACGGCGGCCGTCCTCCTCGGCGGCCTCCTGATCTGGGGCTTGCAGCCCGGCCCGCTGCTCTTTGTCGAGCAGAAGGACTTCGTGTGGGGCCTGATCGCCTCGATCTATCTCGGCAACATCGCCGGCCTGATCGTCGTGCTCACGACCGTTCCGCTCTTCGCGTCGATCCTGCGGATCCCGTTCAGCATCATCGCCCCGGTCATCCTGGTGATCTGCGCGGTCGGCGCCTACACGGTCCACAACGCGCTGCTCGACATCTCCGTGATGCTGGTGTTCGGCGTCCTGGGCTACCTGTTCAAGAAGCTCGGCTACCCGCTCGCGCCGCTCGTGCTCGCGCTGGTCCTCGGCGACATGGCGGAAAGCTCCTTCCGGCAGGCGATGCTGCTGTCCCGCGGTTCGCTCTCGATCTTCTGGTCGAGCCCGCTGGTCGCGATCCTCGTGGCCCTCGCGCTGGTGATGCTGTTCTGGCCGCTCTTTGCCTACATCTCCGAGAAGATGGGCCGCGGGCCACGCAGTCCGGAGATCGTGGCCGGTCCCTAGGGCCTCCACCCCCGGGGGCGGCCCGCGGTACCCAGCGCGAGCCGCGCAATCCTCCTGACCCTGCGGCTCAGGCCGCCCTGACGGGTCGTCGCTCAGCCTTTCGTCGCAACATCGCGGACCGCGCCTCGTGCGCGGTTCTGCGCGTTGCGGGCGCGCGCGGCTCAGGTGCGGAAACAAGGCTGCGGCTTTCGCGTTCAGCCACTCTGGATCGGGCCCCCGGCGGGTTCGGCCCGCCGCCCGATTCCCCCGACGCGAAAGCCAGCCATCTTTGACGGGTGCTCTTCCCAAACACCGCCTCGACAATCTCGCGCGTGTCAGGCGAGACCTCGCCGAAACGATCGCAGCCGACCTGCCGCCCGCGCAGGACGCAGCGCCGCTGCCCTGGGTCCAGGTCGCCCCCGGTGCCCCGTATTTCGTGACGGAGGACGGCCGGCCCTGGACCCCCGTCGGCCAGAACGACGCCATCAGCTGGGTTGAATTCGAGGGGCTGTTTCGCCGGCGCGATCTGCCGGCGGTCGAGGCGCATCTGCGCTGGCTCAAGGCGCACGGGGTGACCTGCCTGCGGCTGATGATGGAATACGCCCAGGTGAACCATCGCTTCCTCGAGCGCCCGGCGGGCCGCTTCGTGCCGGCCATGGTGCAGCTCTGGGACGACCTGTTCGCCCTTTGCGAGCAGGTCGGGCTGCGCATCCTGCTTACGCCCTACGACACGTTCTGGATGTGGCTGCGCTGGGAGCGTCACCCCTACAACGTCCGCAATGGCGGGCCGCTGCAGCACCCCTCCGAGCTCCTGCTTTGCGGGAGCACCCGGGAGGCGATCAAGGCGCGGCTCAGCTTCGCGGTGGAGCGCTGGGGTGGGAGCGGGGCCCTGTTCGCCTGGGACCTCTGGAACGAAATCCACCCTGCCCAGGCGCGGGACACCGCCGATTGCTTCGGCGAGTTCATCCACGACCTCAGCGCGCATGTCCGCGCCCTGGAGCAGCGGCTCTATGGCCGCAGCCACCCGCAAACCGTGTCGCTGTTCGGGCCGGAGCTGTGGTGGCGACCGCATCTGCCGCTCAAGGAGCCGATCTTCCGCCACCCCGACCTCGATTTCGCGTCGATCCACATCTACCGCGAGGGGACCATCGACGACCCCCGGAACACAATCGACCCCGCGCTCAGCATGGGCGAGATCGTCCGCGACGCGCTTTCCGAGATCCGCGACGGTCGCCCCTTTCTCGACACCGAGCATGGGCCGATCCATCGCTTCAAGGACAAGAAGAGGACCCTGCCTGCGCCGTTCGACGACGAATATTTCCGCCACCTGCAATGGGCTCACCTCGCTTCGGGGGGCGCGGGCGGCGGGATGCGCTGGCCGAACCGGACGCCGCATGTGCTGACGCCGGGCATGCGCGAGGCGCAGCGCGCATTGGCGGCCTTCGAGCCGCTGGTCGACTGGACCCGGTTCCGCCGCCGCAACCTGAACGAGGAGATCGTCAGCGACTCGCCGGCCGTGCGCCCGTTCGGCTGCGGCGACGGCGAGCAGGCGGTGCTCTGGCTGCTGCGGACCGACATCACCGGCCGCGATGGCCGAGTGCGCGCGGACGCCGAGGCGATCGCGACGACGCTGCGAATCCCCGGCCAGGCACCCGGCCGCTACGCCGTGACGGCGTTCGACGCCCGGGCCGGGGAGGTGTTGGGCACGCACGAGGCCGTGGCGGGGGAGGGCGCTCTGGTCTTCGAGACGCCCCGCTTCGCGGCCGACCTCGCGCTCGCCATCCGGCCGGCCTGAACTGCCCGGGAGCATTGTCCGGTCCGGGACGGCAACCGCCGCACGCGCTCCCGACTTTTCGGTGCGGTCAGCCGGACAGGGTGAGCAATGGCGACGCGGTGGGCCGAGGGGCGCGAGGGATCAGCCGAGCGGGGGCTCGAGCCCTTTTCCGCTGACGAGTCCCCGGCGGAGGTCGAACGCTACCGCGCCTGGATCGCGGTCAAGCTGTTCCAGGGCCTCGGCCTGATGGTCTTCCTGGTGGTCGCGGTGGTGCTGTTCGATTCGTGGTAGGCGGGGAGGGCTCGATGGAGGCGTCAGCAGCGGGTCCGTCCCGCAGCCTGGTCCGGGCAGGGTTCGTTCTGGGCTTCGCGTTCGGCGGCTTCTTCGACGGCATTCTGCTCCACCAGGTGCTGCAATGGCACCACCTCCTCAGCCTGGTCGAGGCCGAGGCGGTGCGGGACCTCAGGGTCCAGATCCTGGCGGACGGCCTCTTCCACGTGCTCATGTACGCGATCGCCGCAATCGGGCTGTGGATGCTCTGGCGCGGCCGGCGCGGCTTCGACACCCCCGGCCACGACATGCGGGTGCTTGCCGCCGCTGCGCTCGGGTTCAGCGTCTGGCAATTCGTGGACGTGGTGCTCTTCCACTGGATCCTGCAGATCCATCGCATCCGCGTCGGCGTGCCCAATCCGCTCGCCTATGACATCGGCTGGCTCGTCGTGTTCGGACTGCCGAGCCTGGCGCTGGCCTGGTGGCTGGCCCGCCGCGCCGGCACGCCGGGTGCCGGATCCGGTCCCTCCCGGCGCGGACCGGCCGTCGCTGCCCTCCTCGCCGGGTTCATGGTCCTGTCAGGCGCGATCGCCGCGATGCCGCCGCCGGCCACCGCGACCGCGATCGTGCTGTTCCGCTCAGGCACGGGTGCCCCGGCGGCGTTTGCGGCCGTTGCCGCCGCAGACGGACGGGTGGTGTGGAGCGACGCGTCCGGCGAGATGCTGGCGGTCGACCTCGGCACCTCCGGAACCGCCTTCGCCCTCTACCGTGCCGGCGCGCTCCTCGTGAGCACGACCACCCCTGTTGCGGGCTGCCTCGCCTGGTCGCGGGTCTGA
>JAQGJZ010000264.1 GCA_028290385.1 Enterovirga sp. | reverse complement strand
TATGCAGTCGTTAAGGCCACGATCATCAATCGTCAGCCCTAATCGCCTGGGCACGGAGCCGAGCGCATGATCCGTTCAGCAGACTTCTCCGAAGAGGCCGAGATCGACCTGCTCCCAGTCGCCATCGTGCGGCGCCCGCTCGAGTCGGTCATCGGGGATCGCGCGAAGATCAGGCGAGCTTACGACGATCTAGACTGGTTCGACGGCGCTGACGTCCTGTTCGAAGGCCGGACCCGCTTCGCACTGCGCCATTACGATGGCCATCCACCTGATACCTTCACGATCTACGTCGACAGGGCGGCCGAGAAGGACCCAGGTGCTGTCGCCCTCCTGTTGCGTGAACTCGATCTCTCGCCCGATCTTCTCGCATGGCAGAATGAGGGCTTCGCTCGTTCCGAGCGACGGCGCCAGACTGGCGCTGGTTTTGGGGTGTTCCGCTAAGCCGCATTTTCGCGCAGGTGCGTCAGCGTGGTTGAGCGACGCTGAGGGCCGCTTCCTCGTAAGCTGGGGGTAGCAGGGACGCCGCTCTCGACTCCCGGCGTGCAGCCGGCGAAAGATGCCCGCCTGCTCAGAATCCGAGACCATGGCGCGCATCCTTCGAGACGTCGGCTTCGTGCATCTGCACGTCCACTCGTCCTATTCGCTGCTCGAAGGCGCGCTGAAGATTGGCGACCTGCAGAAGCTCGCCGAGAAGGACCGGCAGCCGGCGCTGGCGCTCACGGACACCAACAACCTCTTCGGGGCGCTCGAGTTTTCGGAAAAGCTCGCCGGCAAGGGCATCCAGCCGATCGTCGGCATCCAGCTCTCGGTCTGTTTCGAGGAGCCGGAGCCGAACGCCCGGCAGCCTGGGGTGAAAACCTCGAACATCGTCCTCTTGGCGTCGAGCGAGGCCGGCTACGGCAACCTGATGAAGCTCGCCAGCCGGGCGCAGTTCGACGTGCCGCTGGGCGATCCCCCGCATGTGCGGGCGGAATGCCTGAAGGAGCATGCGGCCGGGCTCATCGCGCTGACCGGGGGCCTCACCGGGCCGCTCGACAGCGCCCTCCGGGACGGCGGCCGGGCGGATCTCGCCGCCAAGCGGCTCGGCCTGCTGCACGAGGCCTATGGCGAGGCCTTGTACGTTGAGATCCAGCGCCACGGTCTCGACATCGAGCGCATGGTCGAGGGCCAGCTGATCGACATGGCGGACAGCCGCGGGATCCCGCTGGTCGCCACCAACGAGCCGTTCTTCGCATCCGCCTCGGATTACGAGGCGCAGGACGCGCTGCTGGCCATTGCCGACGGCCGTCTCGTCTCGGACGACAACCGCCGCCGCCTCACCCCCGAGCACCGCTTCCGGACCCGGGCGGAGATGGCCGAGCTCTTCGCCGACCTGCCCGACGCCCTGCAGGCGAGCGTCGAGATCGCGATGCGCTGCCAATTCCGGGTGCGGACCCGCAAACCGATCCTGCCCACCTTCGGCACGGTCGCGGACGCGGAGCCGCTCGACGAGGCCGCCGAGCTTGCCCGGCAAGCGCACGAAGGCCTGGAGGCGCGCCTCGCCGCGCATGGGCCGGCGCCGGGCTTCGACGCCAAGGATTACCGCGAGCGGCTGGATTTCGAGCTCGGCGTCATCACCCGGATGAAGTTCCCGGGCTACTTCCTCATCGTCGCCGACTTCATCAAGTGGGCGAAGGAGCACGACATTCCGGTCGGGCCGGGCCGTGGTTCGGGCGCAGGCTCGCTGGTCGCCTATGCGCTGACGATCACGGATCTCGATCCGATCCGCTTCGGCCTCCTGTTCGAGCGCTTTCTCAATCCCGAGCGCGTGTCGATGCCCGACTTCGACATCGACTTCTGCGTCGATGGGCGCGAGCGGGTCATCGAATACGTGCAGCACCGCTATGGCGAGCGGCAGGTCGCGCAGATCATCACGTTCGGCACGCTGCTGGCCCGCGGCGTGATGCGCGACGTCGGCCGGGTGCTGGAGATGCCCTACGGCCAGGTCGACAAGCTGACGAAGCTCGTCCCCAACAACCCGGCCAACCCGGTCACCCTCGAACAGGCGATCGCCGGCGAACCCAAGCTCCAGGCCGCGGCCGACGAGGAGCCGGTGGTCGCGCGCATGCTCGAGATCGCCAAGAAGCTCGAAGGGCTGCATCGCCACGCCTCCACGCACGCCGCGGGCGTCGTGATCGGCGATCGGCCGCTGGAAGAGCTCGTGCCGCTCTACCGCGACCCGAAAACCGGGATGCGGGTCACCCAGTTCAACATGAAGTGGGTCGAGCAGGCGGGGCTCGTGAAGTTCGACTTCCTCGGCTTGAAGACCCTCACGGTGCTGAAGAAGGCGGTCGAGCTCATCCAGGCGAAGGGCGTGACCGTCGACCTCGCGGCCATCCCGCTCGACGACAAGCGGACCTACGAGCAGCTCGGGCGCGGTGAGACGGTCGGCGTGTTCCAGGTGGAATCCGTCGGCATGCGCAAGGCCCTCTGCGAGATGGAGGCCGACCGCATCGAGGATCTGATCGCGCTGGTCGCGCTCTACCGGCCGGGCCCGATGGCCAACATCCCGGTGTATTGCTCGCGCAAGCTCGGCAAGGATCCCGATCCGGAGGAGACCTGGTACCCGCATCCGAAGCTCGCGCCCATCCTGCGCGAGACCTTCGGCATCATCGTCTACCAGGAGCAGGTCATGGAAGTGGCCAAGCTCCTGGCCGGCTATTCGCTCGGCGGCGCCGACATGCTCCGGCGGGCGATGGGCAAGAAGATCAAGGCGGAGATGGACGCCCAGCGCGACATCTTCGTGAAGGGCTGCACGGAAGGCGGCCTCGACGAGGACGTCTCCAACACGATCTTCGACCTGCTCGCCAAGTTCTCCGATTACGGCTTCAACAAGAGCCACGCGGCGGCCTACGCGCTGGTCGCCTACCAGACCGCCTACCTGAAGGCGAACCACCCGGTCGAGTTCCTGGCCGCGTCCATGACCATGGACCTCGACAACACCGATAAGCTTGGCGAATTCCGGCGTGAGGCGCAGCGCCTCGGCATCCGGGTCGAGCCGCCCTCGATCAACAAGTCGGGCGTCGTGTTCCAGGTCGAGCGGGGCGGGGAGGGCCCGGGCGCCATCCGTTACGCGCTCGCGGCCATCAAGGGCGTCGGCCGGGGCGCCGTGGAGGCGCTCGTGGAGGCGCGCGGCGACAAGCCGTTCAGGAGCCTCACCGACCTCGCCCAGCGCATCAACCCGCGCCTGCTGAACAAACGGACGCTGGAAAACATCGTCGCGGCCGGGGCGCTCGACGAGCTCGAACCCGACCGCGCCCGCGCCAGCGCGGCGATCGACGCCATGATGGGCCTCGCCCAGCAGGCGCAGGACATGCGCACGGGCGGCGCGCTCGACATGTTCGGCGGGGTCGCGGGCGATGGGGTCGAGCTGCGCATCCCGCTGCACCAGACCTGGCCTGCCTCCGAACGGCTGCGCAAGGAATACGAGGCGGTCGGCTTCTTCCTGACGGGCCACCCGCTCGACGAATACGGCGAGCTGCTGAAGAAGCTGCGCGTCCAGAGCTGGGCCGATTTCTGCCGCGGCGCCAAGGCGAGCGGGGGCTCGATCGGAAAGGTCGCCGCGACCGTGCTCGACCGGCAGGAGCGCCGCACCAAGTCCGGCACCAAGATGGGCATCGTGAACCTGTCGGATCAGACGGGGCACTACGAGGCCATCATCTTCTCCGAAGGCCTGATGACCTATCGCGACCTGCTCGAGCCGGGCCGCGCCGTGCTGCTGGTGCTGCAGGCGGGTGTGGAGGGCGAGGAGGTCCGCGCTCGCATCCAGACGGTCGAGTTGCTCGACGATGCGCTCGCCAAGCACCGCAACGACATGCGCATTTTCCTGCGCGACCCGCGGCCGATCCCGAGCGTGCAGGAGCGGCTCAGGGCACGCGCGGGCGAGACGCGGGGCGAGGGCGAGGTTTCGCTGATCCTCATCCTCGACCAGGGCGAGCGCGAGGTCGAGGTGAAGCTGAAGGGCCGCTATCCGGCCTCGCCCGCCATCGCGGGAGCGCTGCGGGCGGTGCCGGGCGTGATCGACGTGCAGATGATGTGAGGGAGGGCGAGCGCCCTCCCGGTCAGTTCACAAACCGGACCTTCCGGTCCTTGCAGATGTCCTGCTGGTGAATGTCGGGGTCGGCGGTTTGCGTGAAGGTCGCCGTGATCGTCACGTTGCAGGATTTCAGCGCCGGCAGGCGCAGGGTCGCCGTCCCGCCGCTCGCCAGTGCCTTTCCGAGGCTGGCCGTCTTGCCGTCGGCCGAAACTTCGAGCGTGGCGAGCGCCGAGCCGCTTTCGTTGCTGATGCTGAGGGCGCGCGCCGGGGCGGGTCCCTTCCGCTTCGGCTTAGCCTTGGCCGGCGCAGCAGCAGCAGAAGCCGCCGGGGCCGCGGCGCTGTCC
>JAQGJZ010000242.1 GCA_028290385.1 Enterovirga sp. | reverse complement strand
CCGGCGGCGCTGTCGAAAATCGCCCGGAACCGGGCTTCACTCCGACGAAGCGCTGCTTCTGCACGCGTCAGCAGCGTGACGTTCGTGAACGTGACCACGACGCCTGCGATGAAGTTGTCGACGCTCCGGTATGGCAGGACCCGTGCGATGTAAGACGCATCGCCGGCGTCATCCTTAACCGTGCGCTCGACCGTCGAGAGCGTGCGCAGGACCTTGCCGATGTCGTGGAAGAGGTCATCGACCGCAATCCGCGACCTAATATCGGTCAGCGGCCGACCGATATCGGTCTCGATCAGATGGAACAGCTCCTTCACGGACGGGGTGAAATTCGTGACCCGGAGCTCGTTGTCCAGGAACAGCGTCGCAATTTGAGTACTCTCGAGGAAATTCTTGAGATCGCTCGTCTTCGTCGTTAGCTCCTGAACGCGGTGTGCCAGCTCGCTATTGACCGTGTTCAGCTCCTCATTGATCGACTGAAGCTCCTCTTTCGAGGTCTCGAGTTCTTCGTTGGCCGATTGCAGCTCCTCGTTGAGCGACTGATACTCCTCGTTGGAAGAGGTCAGCTCCTCGTTTGTGCTCTCCAGCTCCTCGATTGTGGCCTGCAGGCGCTCGCTTTTCGCCGCGAGGTCCGCTTCGAGCCGCTCGATGCGCTCGTCTCGCGGGGTCCCGGGCCCGGATAACGGGACATATCCGGAAGGAGGGCGAACGACGCCGTCCTTGAACACCACCACGAAGTGGCGGGGCGCATCCGGACGGTCCTGGACGGGCGAGACGAAAAGCTGGACGAGCGCGTCCCGGCCCTCGAGCTGGAAATGAACGCCATCCACCTCGACCGGGCCGTCCTGCTGCGCGCAATGCCGGATGGCCGCCCGCAGATCCGCGCGAAGATCGCGATGCACGAGCTTCAGTAAATCGAGGGTCGCCGTCCCGCTCATCGGGCCGAGGAACGGTCCGACGGGGCCCGAGAAATGGACGATCTCAAACTGCGCGTTGACGATCACGTAGGCAGGCGCGAAGCGCTCGACGATGCGCTCGGCCCGCCGTTCGAGGAGGCCCTCGGGCCTCGCGGCTCTTGGAGCCGGCGGGACGTTGCTGGGCCGGTAGGCCCCGGAAACCGTGATCGGGAATTCCGGGGTGGTGCGCCCCCCTCCCTCCAGCCGCCTGAAGATGCGGGAGCGTCGCTCGACCGGCTCGAACAGCTTCCCGTGCCGGGTCACGTTCTCGGAATTTCCGAGAAACAGAAATCCGCCCGGCCGCAGGGCGAAGTGAAACAGGGGGATTACCCGACTCTGCAACGCGCTGTCGAGATAGATGAGCAGGTTGCGGCAAGAGACGAGATCGAGGCGGGAGAACGGCGCATCCTTCGTGACATTATGCGAGGAGAAGATGCACATCTCGCGCAACTCCTTGACGACGCAATAGGTGTCGCCCTCCTTGACGAACCAGCGCGCCAGCCGCTCAGGCGTCATGTCGGCCGCAATCGAACTCGCGTAGCGGCCGGCCCGCGCGGCTGCGAGCGCCCGCACGTCGATATCGGTCGCGAAGATCTGGATCTTCGGCGCCTCGTCCCGCTTCGCGAGGTGCTCACGAAGCAGGATCGCAAGGGAATAAGCTTCCTCGCCGGTCGCGCAGCCGAGGACCCAGACACGAAACTGGTCCGCCGCCGTCTTGTTGTCGAACAAGCCCGGGACGACGCGCGTCTCCAGAAGGTCGAATTCCGCCTTGTCGCGAAAGAACTTGGTCACGCCGATCAGGAGGTCATTGAAAAGGTTTTGCACCTCTTCGCCCTCGCGCCGCAGTAGCTCGATGTAGCCATCCACGGTGGCTGTCCCGAGCACATGCATACGACGCCGCACGCGCCGCATGAACGTGCCGGATTTGTAGCCGTGGAAATCGTGGCCGGTCTTGTTCCGGAGGATGCTGGCGATGCGGCCGAGCGCAGCCGAGACCTGCTCGGCCTCCTTCCGCGAATGCTCTGCCTCCTTGCGGGTCGTGAGCTGCCGGACATGGGCCGCGATCCGCTCCGGGATCTGCTCGGCCGGGAGCACGAAATCGGCAAGCGCCGCCGGTAGCATGCCGGTCACGGCCCCATCAGGCCTCTCGTCGGGACCCAACTCGGCGATTGCGAGACCGCCATGCTCCTTCAGGGTCGCGACCCCGAGCGTGCCGTCTCCGCCTGTGCCTTGGAGAACGACCCCGATGGCGCGCTCGTCCTGGTCCTCCGCCAGCGAGACGAGGAAGCTGTCGATCGTGCCGCGATGCCCCGGCGCCTCCTCCGCCTGCCGCGTGTTGAACCGGCCCTCCTTGATGGTCAGGATCAGATCGGGGTCGCAGAGATAGATCGTCCCGGCGGCAGGGGCCGCACCCTCCTCGACCCGTTCGATGCGCAAACCGGCCAGTTCATCGACCGCGGCTCGGAAACGCGCCTCGTCGAAAGCCTCGCGATGAGACGGCACCAGGATCGTCGCCCAGTCCGGGGAAGGAGGCATGGCGCTGACGAAGCGCTCGACGGCATCGACCGATGCGCTCGATGCACCGACCCCGACAAGCACAGGCCTGTGGGCCAGGGACGCGCCTTCCGCCGCGGCCCCCGGTGACTCCTGCCCGCCCCCGCTGCCGGTCATTGTTCCGCTCATCGTGCCCGTAACCAGACCAGGTGCTGCCGTGATACCACCATCGTCGTCGCAAGCGCTCCCGTCCGTTGCCGTTAGACGACGCGATCAAAGCGCGAGCGGGACAATGGTCGCCTCTCGCCGGCCGTCCGCCACGCCGACCCGGGCGACGATCTCGGCGGCGATCCGTTCCGGGCTGCCTATCACGTCGATCGCGCCGTCATACGCGATGGCGTTCTCAGGCATGCCCACGAAGGCGGCCTGGCCCGGGGTCACCACCATGGTGGTCCCACCGGCGTGATGGATCGCCGCCAACCCGCGCGACCCATCGTCCAGCGAGCCTGCCAGGACGACGCCGATGAAACGCGGTCCCGCATGTCGGGCCACCGACTTGAAAAGAAGATCAATGGTCCGATTGCGATGTCGGTGATCGGTCGCGGGCACGAGATTTCCCATCGATCGAGCCCCCAATTCGAGATGGGCATCCGGCTCGCCGATATAGCACGTTCCCGCTTCGAGAAGCAGGTCCTGGCTGGCGACGAGCACGGGAAGCTTCGTCGCCCGGGATAGTATCAGCCGCAAGTGGCTGACCTGGTCGGTAGGCCGGTGCAGAACGACCATCACCACAGCCCGTAGCCCGACCGGCAAGCCCCCGAGGACCCGTCCGATATCGTTCATGCCCTGCGGGCCGGAGGCGCCGATCGCCACGACGGGACCGGAGTACCCGTTGTTGCGGCCGCGCGGTCCCATTTCCATCCGGGTATATCGAACGGAACCATGACGCGCCGCAAGTATCGAGACCGTTCGGCGGCCGGCGCTAAGGATCGGTATCATCCGGCGGCTGCTTCTCGAACGATTCCAGAACGACGCGGCGGATCGTCTCGGCGTAGTCGCTGTATTCCTTAGCACGATCGTCATACATCTCGGCCACGGCCCGGCGCCCGCTGTGCCGGCCATCCTCCGCCATCCTCCGGACGAGTTCGGCCCGCTCCTCGATGATCCGGAGCGCGACGCGCAGAGCCTCGTCGACCCGGCCCTCCTGCTCCTTGGCCAGGGCGTCGGCCGTGTAGGCATGTCCGACCTGGCAACGAAACCGGAGGGGCCGCCCGTCATGAACTGCGGACAGGACGCCACCGCAGGCCGGGCAGGTCAGGGCCGCCGGATCGGCGATCTTCCGCATGCCCTTGCTGTCGATGCGTTCGCCCGCGGCGATATCGACCTCGAGCCGGATCTCGGCCGGCACCGGGAGACTCGGCCCGGCCGCCTCCCGCGACAGGTCCGAGAGCACATCGCCGAGCCGCGCTGCGGGCACGGCGAGGTCGATTGTGGTGGCCTCCATGGCCCGGCGCGGCATCTCGTCCGCGATCGAGTCCTCCGGGTCCTGCACGACCGCGAGGCCGCCACAGCGCTTGATCGCGTTGAGGCCCGCCGAGCCATCGCTGAGGAGCCCGCTCAGCACCACGCCGATCGCGCGCGGGCCATAAGACAGGGCCGCCGAGCGGAACAGCGGATCTATGGCCGGGCGGCTCATATTTTCGCGCGGCCCGCGCCCGAGCCGAATCCTGTCGCCGTGAACGAGCATGTGGTGGTCGGGCGCCGCTATGTAGACGTGCCCGCGCTCGACCGACATGCCGTCCTCAGCCTGCCGAACTGGGAGGCGCCCCGCAGCGCTCGCAACCGTCGTCAGGATGCCCGTGCTTCGCGCAGGTATGTGGAGCACGACGAGGACGGCAGCCGGAAGGTCGGCCGGGAAGGACCCGAGGATCGACTTCAGCGGAGCGGTTGCGCCGCTTGACCCGCCGATGACGATGAGGTCTCGATTGTTCATGGATCGATGCTCAGACCGGAGGGGCAATCAGCCTGAACGGGAACGGTTCCGGATCGCGCCGTCGAGCGTCGAAATCCCGCATCCCGCTACGGATCGGGCGCGTCGAACTCACGACCGTCCTGCCCGAGGTGAAGATATTCGGGGTTGAACAGCGCTAGGTCCCGTAATCCATCCATATGGCGGATCGTCAGGCTCTTGCCTTGCAGGGCGATCAAGCCGCGGCCGCGGAGCTCCATCAGCGTGCGATTGAGATGCACATCCGAGACCCCGACCGCGTCTGCGAGCTCCGCCTGCGTCAGGGGAACCTCGCATGCCTCGCCCGTGGTGAGCCCGACGGCTCGAAGCCGGCAATGCAACTCACAGAACACGTGAGCCAGTCGCTCCAGCGCATCCCGGCGGCCCAGATTGACGGTCCATTCCCGCGAGATCGCCTCGTCTACCAGCGCATTCCAGGTGAGGGCGCGTTCAAGGCGCGTCGAGTGCCGCATCATCCGCTGGACGTTCTCGTCCGAGATCTGCGCCACGGTCGTCGGAACGAGCGCCGCGATCGAATGGTCCCTTCTGCGGAGGACCGATATCCTCAACTCGCAGAGGTCGCCTGGAATCAGGAACGCGATGATCTGGCGGCGCCCATCCTCCAGAATCTTGTACCGGGCTGCGAACCCCGTCAGGACCAGGGTCGCGGAACGTGGCTGGTCGCCTTCCTGGGCGATGTCGTGGCGCGCGCCGAAAGACCGGACCTCCTGGGACGCAATATGCTGCAGGAGATCCTTTTCGCTGCCCGAAAGCCGGCTGTAGTTCTCCAGCTTTCGGATGAGGCGCTCGGCCAAAGGTGCTGTCACGACCGTTTTTCCAAGCTCGCTTCGCGATACCTCCGGAAACCATGGCCCAGAGCGGCTTCCGCCACGGTAGCAGCGGCCTCTCGGCCCCTGCAACTTCTGCAATTCATGGTGCCGCACGCGCGCAGGAAGGCCGGGGGGGGGGGAGGACGGTTAATACGGTACCGTCGCTTGCGAATGCCGTCCCATTCCGCGTCTGATGGCCGCATGACCTCTGCATTGACCGGCTACCGCGTCCTTGTGGTCGAGGATGAATATTTCATTGCTGCCGAGATCGAAGACGCTCTGACGCAAGCTGGGGCCCAGGTCGTCGGTCCCATCTCGGGCGTCGAGGAGGCGCTTCGGCAGGTGCGCGGAGACGGCTTCGATCTTGCCGTGCTCGACCTCAATCTCAGGGGCGATCTCGCCTACCCCGTGGCCGATGCCCTGCAAGAACGTGGCGTTCCGTTCCTATTCGCAAGCGCCTATCAGCCGACCGAGATGCCCGCGTCTTACAGGCTGCATCGATTATTGAGTAAGCCTTACGATTCCCGGATTCTGGTCGAGGCATTGGCCGAGATCCTACTCGACCGGCCCACGCATTCCAGGACGA
>JAQGJZ010000228.1 GCA_028290385.1 Enterovirga sp. | reverse complement strand
GTCGGCCCGGCCCGGACGGATCACGCGCGAAATCGCGGTCGGGCTGCCGCGCCCGCGCTCCATCGACAACCTGATCACCCCCGAATTCACGGCCTACAAAGCGATGATCATGGCCGAGATGAAGGTCGCGCACGGAACGCATTGATGGCCAATCCCCGCGTCCCCTACCGCCTGAGCTCGTCTCGGCCGCCGCTGCCGCCGCTCGACGGCAAGCGCATCCTCGCCCACCTCGTGGTGAACGTGGAGCATTGGCGCTTCGAGGATCCGATGCCGCGGACGATCCTCACCCCGCCGCATGGGCGCGAGACGGTGCCGGACGTGCCGAATTTCTCGTGGGCCGATTACGGCATGCGGGCCGGCATGGCGCGCATCCTCGCGCTGTTCGGCAGCCGCGGGCTGCCCGCCTCGACGAGCTTCAACGCGGGCGTGATCGAGGCCTATCCGGAGGCAGCCGCAGCCATGCGGGACCTCGGCTGGGAGTTCATCGGCCACGGCCTGCACCAGCGCGCGCTGAACCATTCGGAGGGCGGGGAAGGGGCCGTGATCCGCGAAGCGCTCGATCGCATCGCCGCCTTTACGGGCACGCGCCCGCGCGGCTGGCTGTCCCCGGGGCTCCGCCAGACGGCCGATACGCCGGACATCCTGACCGAGGCCGGGATCGAGTACGTGTTCGACTGGGTGATCGACGACCTGCCGTCCTGGATGACGACGCGCAACGGCCCGCTGCTCGCGCTGCCGTACAATCTCGAGATCAACGACTCGGTGATCTACGCGGTCGAGCGGCATGCGACGGGCGAGATGGCGGCACGCCTGGAGCACACATTGCGTTTGTTCGAACGGGAGGCGGCCGAGACGGTACGCGTGCTCGCCATCGGGCTGCACCCGCACCTGATCGGGGTTCCGCACCGGTTTCACGAGCTCGAGCGGATGATCGACCTGCTCCAGGCCTCGCCGCAGGTCAAAATCGTGACCGGTGCCGAGATCGCCGATTGGTACACCGACCACGAGCCCGCACCGCCGCGGCAGAACCAGAACGGCTAGCACCAGATGAAGGACGCCAGCGCAGTGGCGAGCGGCTCCTTCGATTCCGCCGCCGCCTTCGCCCGCCACGCCGCCGGGACGCGCTTCGGCGACCTTCCGGCCGAGGCGGTCGCCAAGGCGAAGACGTTTCTCGTCGACACGCTCGGAGTCGGCCTCGCGGGCACGTCCGACGGCAATGCCGGGCGGGTCCTGGCGGCCGCGGCAGCCTGGGGCAGGGGGGACGATGCCACGGCCTGGGGCAGCGGCCGGGCCTTGCCCGCGCCCTCGGCCGCCTTCGTCAACGCGTACCTGGTTCATTCCCTGGAGTTCGACTGCATCCACGAGCGCGCCATAGTCCACCCGATGGCGACGCTGCTGGCCGGGCTGTTCGCCTGGTCCGAGAGGGCGGCGGGCCGCGGCCACCCGGTCGACGGGCGGCGCTTCCTTTGCGCGATGTCGGTGGGCGTGGATGTGGCGGGCCTTCTCGGCTCGGCGACGCAGTCGGGCTTGCGCTTCTTCCGTCCCGCCACCGCGGGCGGGTTCGGGGCCGCGGCGGCGCTCGCCAACCTCGCCGGGCTGGACGAGGCGGGCGTGCGCAACGTGCTCGGCCTCCATTTCGGGCAGGTCTCCGGCACCATGCAGGCGCATGTGGAGGGATCGCCGGCGCTCGGCTTGCAGATCGCCGCCAATGCGCGCGCGGCCGTGACCGCGATCGATCTGGCCGAGGCCGGACTGACCGGCCCGCAGGACGTCCTCAACGGCCCCTTCGGCTACTACGCCATGATGGAGAACGGCTCGTTCGACCCGGCTCCCATCGAGGCGGAGCTCGGGCGCGTGCCGCAGCTGACCAGGCTCTCGCACAAGCCCTTTCCCAGCGGGCGGCTGAGCCACGGCGCGGTGGATGGGCTGCGCCGGCTGATGGCCGAGCACCGCTTCGCGCCGGAGGCGGTGGAAGCCGTGGCGGTCCATGTTCCGCCGGTCGTGATGCGCCTCATGGGGCGGCCGGACGTGCCGGATCCGTCCTCGAACTACGCCAAGCTGTGCCTGCCCTTCGTGGTCGGCACCTTTCTGGCGCGCGGCCGGGTGGATGTGCCCGATTTCAGCACGCCCGGGATGCGGAGCGATCCGGCCGTGCACGCCTTCGCGGCGCGTGTCCGCCTCGTGCCGGACGACAACCCGGACCAGAACGCGATCGCGCCGCAGCGGGTGACGGTCTCGCTCCGTGGCGGGATGGAGCACGAGGTCACCGTGCCGGCAATCTATGGGCATCCGGACGCCGCGCTCACCGAGGCGGAAAACCTCGAGAAGTTCAGGCGCTGCTGCCTCTATGCCTCGCCGCCCGTGCCGGCGGATGTGGCGGACAGGCTGCTCGGGTTGCTGGCCGGGTTCGACGAGCTCGAGGACGTCTCCGTCGTCCCGCGGCTGCTCGCCCTGTCCGAGCCCGCATGACGGCGAGCCTTACCGAAGGGCTCGTCCCGATCCTGCGCCGGCCCGTTCCGGCCGCGCTGCGCCGCCGTGCGGCCCTGCACGTGCTGGATTGGATCGGCTGTGCGTCGCTGGGTGCCACAACCGAGGTCGGGGCCGTGTTCCGGGCGGAGGCGGCCGGCTGGGGTTCGGGGCCTGCGGCGGTGCTTGCCGGCGGCCGCCACCCGGCGCGGGTCGCGGCCTTCGCCAATGGCGCCCTCGGCAACGTCCACGAGATGGACGATTTGCACAAGGAAGCCATCGCCCATCCCGGGCCGGTGATCGTCCCGGCCGCGCTCGCGGCGGCCGAAGCGACCGGCGCGACGGGGCCGGCCTTCCTGGATGCCGTCGTCCGCGGCTACGAGGCGACCATCCGTCTCGGCCGCTCCATGGGGCCCGGCCATTACCGCCACTTCCACCCGACCGCGACGTGCGGCTTTCTGGGCGCGGCGACGGCCGTCGGCGACATGCTGCGTCTGGACGATGACGCGCTTGTCTGGGCGCTCGGCAACGCGGCCTCGCAAGCGGCCGGGCTGTGGCAATGCCGGCACGAGCCGGTGATGACCAAGCAGCTGCACACCGCGCGGGCGGCCGAGGCCGGCTACGCGGCCGCGGCGCTCGCGGCGGGCGGCCTCACCGGGCCCCGCTACATTCTGGAAGGTCCGCAAGGTCTCTTTGGAGCCATGGCGCCGGATGGGGATCCGGGACGCGTCCTCGCTGAGGCGGACGGCCCCTGGCTGCTTGCCCAGACCAGCATCAAGCCCTGGGCGGCCTGCCGGCACACGCATGCCGCGATCGATGCCGCGCTTCTGCTGCGCGAAGCCGCCGGCACAAGCGGTCCCGACCGGATCACGGTTCTCACCTTTGCGGACGCGATCGGCTTTTGCGATCGGCCGAACCCGCGCACCAGCATCGAGGCGCGCTTCAGCCTTCAGCACGCCGTCGCGGTGACGCTCCTCGATGGCCCGCCGACGCTGGCCTCGTTCGAGGCGGGCGCCATCGACCGGCCCGACGTCGCGGCCCTGCGGAGCCGGATCGAGGTCCGGTTGGCCGAGCCATACGCGGCCGCCTATCCGCGCCGCTTCGGGTCCGGGCTTCGGGCCGAGCTGGCCGATGGGTCGATGCTGGAGACCTCCGTGCCGGACGCACTGGGCGACCCCGAAAACCCGCTGGACGACGGCGCCGTCATCGCCAAAGCCGTTTCCCTGCTCGCTGCGGCCGGCCTAGGATCACGCGCAGACACCATCGTACGCGCAGCGCTGGCGCTGCCCGAGGGCGGCACGCCCGCCGAGCTCACTGCAAGACTGGTTGCCGACCAGAACGGAGAGGTCTGAGAATGCCCATCGCCGGAAAAGGGATGCTGATCACCTGGATGGATGTCGACCCGGCGGAGGAGGCGGATTTCAACCTTTGGTATGATCGGGAGCATCTGGCCGAGCGGGTCGGGATCGAGGGCTTCGTCGAGGCGCGGCGCTGGATCACCACGGGAGCCGGGCCGAAGTATTTCAACACCTACTCGACGGAAAGCTTCGAGGTCCTGAGCAGCCCGGCCTACAGGGCCGTTCTGGGCAACCAGACCGCCTGGTCGAACAAGCACATCTCGCAGTTCCGCAATCCCGGGCGCGTGCTCGGACGCATCACGCACAGCCGCGGCCAGGGCCGTGGTGCCGTGCTGGGCGTCGTGCGCCTTCGGCCGGCGGCGGAGGATCGCGACAGCTTGCGGGCGCAGCTCGTTTCGCGTCTCGATCCCGGCATGCTCCCGGGCATCATCTCGATGCACCTCGTGGAAAGCGATGCGGAGCTGTCGAAGCCGCTCACCCAGCCCGACGTGTCCGATCCCGGCGCCGCCGATTGGTACGTGCTGATCGATGGTACCGAACTTGCGGCCGTCCGCGATCTGATCGCAGGCCGCCTCGCGGCGCCGGGAGCGCCCGTGATCACGACGGGCACATACGGCCTCTTGTGGGATCTGGTGAAGGGCGAACTATAGTCGCCTGCGCCCTTCCGCTTCTCCCGTCCCACCCAGCAACTCGGAGCTCAACCATGACGCCGCGCTTCAGATCTCTCCTCGCCGCATCCGGCCTTGCTGCCGCCGTTCTGGCCAGCTCCGCCGCGCTGGCCGAGAAGTGGAACATGCCCGTCCGCTCCAACGAGCGGAACTACATGACGCGCAGCGTCATCCAGTTCGCCGAGGAGGTGAAGACAGCCACCGGCGGTAAGCTCGAGATCGTGATCCATCCCGAGGATTCGCTGACCAAGCAGCCTGAGGTGAAGCGCGCCGTTCAGACGGCCCAGGTGCAGGTCGGCGAACTCCTGATGTCGTTGCACTCGAACGAAAACGCCGTGTTCGGCGTGGATTCGGTGCCCTTCCTCGCGGG
>JAQGJZ010000190.1 GCA_028290385.1 Enterovirga sp. | reverse complement strand
GGAGACCCGCCCCTGCAGCTTGTTGAGCTCGCGCAGCAGCTGGTCCTCCCGAACGGAGGCCGCCGTCGGGTTGCTGCCGCTCGGGCTTTCCGCGCTGGCGGGCGGCGGCACGTCGCGCCCGGTCTGGGCAGAGGTGACGGACGCCGCGCCGCTCAGCATGAGGGCCGTCAAGGCAATCCGGATAAGGTGCGTCACGGCGCTATCCTCGTGTCTGGCTGGCGGGGAGCGGGCGCGATCAGATCGCGACCGTCTCGCGATAGGCCGTCTTCCAGCCCCAGGCGCCGGAGCCGTAGCCCCGTTTCACCACGCGCTCCTTGTAGATCTGCGCGATGATCTCTCCGTCGCCGGCGAGCAGCGCCTTGGTGGAGCACATCTCGGCGCAGAGCGGCAGCTTGCCTTCGGCCAGGCGGTTCGAGCCGTATTTCTCGTACTCGGCCGTGGTGAGGTCCGCCTCCGGCCCGCCCGCGCAATAGGTGCACTTGTCCATCTTGCCGCGCGTGCCGAAATTGCCGACGCGCGGATATTGCGGCGCGCCGAACGGGCAGGCGTAGAAGCAATAGCCGCAGCCGATGCAGAGGTCCTTCGAGTGAAGAACCACCGCATCGGCGGTCGTGAAGAAGCAGTTCACCGGGCACACGGCCGCGCAGGGCGCGTCCGTACAATGCATGCAGGCCATCGAGATCGAGCGCTCCGACGGCTTGCCGTCGTTGAGCGTGACGACGCGACGGCGATTGATGCCCCACGGCACCTCGTGCTCGTTCTTGCAGGCGGTGACGCAGGCGTTGCACTCGATGCAGCGATCCGCGTCGCAGAGGAATTTCATCCGGGCCATTGTTCGGTCTCCGTCAGGCCGCCTGGATCTGGCACAGGGTGACTTTCGTCTCCTGCATGCCGGTCACCGGATCGTAGCCGTAGGTCGTGACGGTGTTCACGCTTTCGCCGAGGACGACGGGGTCGGTCCCGGCCGGGTATTTCGCGCGGTGATCCTCGCCCTGGTACCAGCCGGCGAAGTGGAACGGCATCCAGGCGACGCCCTTGCCGACACGCTCGGTGACGAGCGCCTTCACCTTGGCCTTGGCGTTGTTTTCCGGGCTCAGCACCCAGCACCAACCGCCGTCCTTGATGCCGCGATCGGCCGCGTCCGCCGGGTTGATCTCGACGAACATGTCCTGCTGCAGCTCGGCCAGCCACGGGTTCGACCGCGTTTCCTCGCCGCCGCCCTCGTATTCCACGAGGCGGCCCGAGGAGAGCACCATTGGGAAGGACTTGGCGAGGTTCTTGTCGATCGCCGCCTTCTGCACCGTGAACCCGTTGTTCGGAATGCGGAACTGCCGCTCGTCCGGACGGGTCGGGTACTTTGCCACCAGGTCCGGCCGCGGGGAGTAGATCGGCTCGCGATGGACCGGCACCGGATCGGGCAGGTTCCAGGCATTCGCGCGGGCCTTGCCGTTGCCGTAATGCATGACGCCGTGCTCGAGGCAGACGCGCTGGATGCCGCCGGACAGGTCGATTGCCCAGCTCACGGCATCGACGTTGTTGCCGCCGATGCGCTGGATGGTGGCGAGTTCGTCCGGCCGCAGGTCCTTGTCCCAGCCGAGCTTCCTCAGCACCCCGAAGGTGAATTCGGGATAGCCGTCCGTCAGATCGGAGCCGAGCGGGAAGGAATCCTCCGCCAGCAGCGTCGCGCCGTTGCGCTCCACGCCGAAGCGGGCCCGGAAGCAGCCGCCGCCGTCCTTCACGTGCAGGTTGGTGTTGTACAGGATGGCCGAGCCCGGATGCCGGATCTCGGGCTTGCCCCAGCAGGGCCACGGCAGGCCGTAATAGTCGCCGCCCACCTCCGGATCGTCCTTCGGCGCGCGCAGCGTCACCAGGTCGAACTTGTGCTGGTTGCGCATATGCGCCTTGAGGCGCTCCGGCGATTGCCCGCAATAGCCCGTTGACCAGCCGCCGCGATTGATCTCGCGCAGGATGTCCTCAGCGTCCGGAACGTTGTTCTCGACCTTGATGTGCTTGAACAGATCCTCCGCGAAGCCGAGCTTCTTTGCGAGCAGATACAGGAACTCGTAGTCGTTCTTCGACTCGAAGGCCGGCTTCACGATCTGCTCGCCCCATTGCAGCGAGCGGTTCGAGGCCGTGCGCGAGCCTTCCATCTCCAGCGAGGTGCAGATCGGCAGGAGGTACACGCCGTCCTTCCGGTTGCCCATCGTGGCGAAGCTGGTCGGGTGCGGGTCGGCGACCACGAGCAGTTCGAGCTTGTCGACGCCCTCCACGGCCTCGGGGATGCGCGTGACGGTGTTGCCGCCATGGCCGAACACCATCATGGCCTTGATGTTGGCCTTCTGGTCGACCTGGTCCTCCGGAAGATTCACGGCGTCGAACCACCGCGTGGAGGTGATGCCGGGGGCCTCCATGTTCTGCTTCTTGCTGCGGGCCGGGCGGCCGGCCTTGGCCGGCACCTCGTCGAAGCGCGACTGCAGCCAGTCGTAGCTCACGTCCCAAACGCGCGCCCAGTGGCGCCAGGCGCCCTCGACCAGGCCGTAATAGAGCGGCAGCGTCGTGACATCGAGGCCGAGATCCGTCGCGCCCTGCACGTTGGTGTGGCCGCGGAAGATGTTGGCGCCGGTGCCCGGCTTGCCGACATTGCCCGTCGCCAGCGCCAGGATGCACAGCGCGCGGACGTTGGCCGTGCCGACCGTGTGCTGCGTCGCGCCCATGCACCAGATCACGGTGGCGGGCTTCTCGTGCGAGAAGAGATAGGCGACGCGCTTCAGCTGCCCGCCGGGCACGCCGGTGACGCGCTCGACCTCCTCCGGGGTCCACTTCGCGACCTCCTTGCGGACGTCGTCCATGCCGTAGACGCGCTGGCGGATGAAGTCCTTGTCCTCCCAGCCGTTCTGGAAGACGTGCCAGAGGATGCCCCAGACCAGCGGGATGTCGGTGCCGGCGCGCAGGCGGACATATTCCGTCGCGTGCGCGGCCGTCCGGGTGAAGCGCGGATCGATGACGATCATGTTCGCGCGGTTGATCTCCTTGCCGGCCAGCACGTGCTGCATGGAGATCGGGTGCGCCTCGGCCGGATTGCCGCCGAGGATGATCATCGTCTTGGCGTTGCGGATATCGTTGTAGGAATTCGTCTGGGCGCCGTAGCCCCAGGTATTCGCGACGCCCGCGACCGTGGTCGAGTGGCAAATGCGCGCCTGGTGATCGACCGAGTTCGTGCCCCAGAAGGCACCGAACTTGCGCAGCAGATAGGCCGCCTCGTTCGTGTACTTGGCCGAGCCGAGCCAATACGCCGAATCCGCGCCGTACTTCCCGCGGATATCGAGAAGCTTATCGCCGATCTCGCTGATCGCCTGCTCCCAGCTGACCCGCTGCCAGTGCCCGTTCACGAGCTTGACCGGGTACTTGAGGCGGCGCTCGCCGTGCACGAGTTCGCGGATCGCCGCGCCCTTCGCGCAATGCGTCCCGCGGTTGATCGGCGAGTCCCACGACGGCTCCTGGCCAAGCCAGACACCGTTCACGACCTCGGCGGTCACCGTGCAGCCGACGGAGCAGTGCGTGCAGATGTTCTTCTTGATGGTCACCTGCGCGCCGGTCACGCTCGTCCCGGAGGCCTGAGCCTTGCGGACCGAGCCGAGTTGGATCGAGCCCACGGCCGCGAGGCCGCCGACCGCGAGACCGGAGCGGCGGAGGAACGAACGGCGGTCCATCACGCCGGAGGAGAGCCCGGCCGAGAGGGCCTGCAGCTTCGCGCGGCTCGTCTCGCCGCTCTTGCGCTTTGTCAGCATCGGGCAGCCCTCACTTCTTCAGGGTCTCGTACCCGTTGGTACGGTAGAACGCCTTCACATGGTCGGACTCGCGGTAGCGAGCTTTGGTCTCGTTCGGGCCAGGGTCGTAGGCCTGAGCTTCGGTCGCGGCCATCGGGGAGACTGCCGCGACGGCAGCGCTCGAGGCGCCGCCGACGGCACCGAGGAACTTGCGGCGATCCATCGCCTTGCTGTCGCTCTGTTTCATCTTCGTGTCTCCGCCGGCGTCGACGCCGACCCGCTCGCGCAGGTCAGCTCTCGATCGCGAAGGCCTCTGCTTCGATTTCGATAAACAAACGCCCCAACGCCCCGGCAGATCGGTAGAAGCGCGACGATGCCGCGGTTTCGAGATCCGAGAAGAAACGTTCGGCGAAGGGTTTGAGGTGTTGTTCGAAGAACCGGCGCTCGGCGCCGGGCCCCGCCGCGAACTGCCCCGCGGCCAACCCGGCCATGATTTCGCACAGGATGGCGACGTGGTCCTCGGGCTCGCGCACGTCATCGGAGGTCTCGATCCCCAGCGCCTGCAGGTCCTCGCGCACCCGCGCCAG
>JAQGJZ010000149.1 GCA_028290385.1 Enterovirga sp. | reverse complement strand
CGGCTCCCGGACCCGGCCGCCGCCGAGACTTTTGGGCGCAGCAAGCTGGACTGGTCCGATCTCGAGCGGCGCGCAGCCGTTCTTGCGCTCCACGCGGATGCCATCGCGCTTCGGCGCCGCGAGCCGGCTTTGCAGCGGCAGGTGCGGGGCGGGGTGGACGGCGCGGTGATCGGGGCATCCGCCTAAGCTTTGCGCTATTTCGGCGAGGCGGGCGGGGACGACCTTCTGTTAGTCGTAAATCTTGGCCAGGACCTCGTGCGACGCAGCATCGCGGAGCCGCTGCTCGCGCCCCCTGTGGGAGGCAGCTGGGAGCTGCATTTCTCAAGCGAAGGTCCCCGCTACGGCGGCCAGGGAACTCCCAAGATAATCAGGGAGGCCGGATGGCGAATACCTGCCCACGCAGCCATTTTGCTCAGGGTCGCTCCAATTTGAGACATAAAGCGCGTGTAGTGCGCGCAGTATACCCCTACATAGTTCCGGCGACGCTTCGACTACACCTTTGACTTGACAGCTACCTGGGCTGGCCCCATTTCGACAGGGGGCACAAATCAAAGGGGACTCATTTTTCATCATGAACGATACCGAAGACGCCGCCGGGCTCAATTTTGTGGAGCTCACTGCGGACGTCGTAGCTGCCTACGTAGCGAATAACGCCGTTCACAAGGCCGACCTTCCTGCGCTGATCGCCTCTGTGCATGTCTCTCTGGTCGGGCTCGGCCGTCCTGCCACACCGGCACAGTCCGAGCGTCCGGTCCCGCCGGTCTCGATCAAGAAGTCGATCGGCGACGACTACATCATCAGCATGGAGGACGGGCGCCGCTACAAGTCGCTCAAGCGGCATCTCAGCGGGCGCGGGCTCACCCCCGAGCAATATCGCGAGAAGTGGGGCCTGCCTTACGACTATCCGATGGTCGCGCCGAGCTACGCACGCCAGCGTTCCGAACTCGCGAAGTCGATGGGTCTCGGCCGGCAGCCTCGCCGGGTTGCCGCTCCGGAAGCGCGGCCGGCGCGCCGCCGCAGGTCCGCTTAAGGCCGGAAGGAGCCGGCGGCCATCAGCGCCGCCGGCCACTTCTTACACGTGTTGGCTTACGGGGCGCGCGTCGCCTCGAAAGCCGGAACGCGCGCAGCGAAATCATCGAGCCAGGCCACGAGCCCTGGATGCTGCTGGCGCCACTCACCCCCGAAGCGAAGATCGAGATAGCCGAGGGCGCAGGCCTGCGCGACCTGGCCGATCGTGATGCGGGGCGTCGGGGCCGAGCAGGTCTTCTCCATCGCGGCGAGCGCGCGGGCGACCTTGGCAGCCTGCATGTCGACCCAGCTCTGCACGCGGTGTTCCGCCGGCCGATACCGGCCTTCATAGACCTGCAGCAGCGCCGCCTCGGCCAGCCCGTCGGCCAGCGCCTGATGCCGCAGCACCAAAAACCGCTCTTCGCCGCCCGGGATCAGCGTGCCGCCACCGAGGTGGTCGAGATACTCCGCGATCACGCGCGAGTCGTAGAGCGTTTCGCCGTTCTCCAGCGTCAGCGTCGGGATCTTGCCGAGCGGGTTCACGTCCTGCAGCCCGCTCTGCGGGTCGCCGGTGTTGGTTTCGAGCAGGCTCAGCCGGTCGGTGACCCCGGCGAGGTCCGCCGCGATCCTGATTTTCCGAGCAAAAGGTGAGGCGGGCGCATAGCGCAGGACGAGCATGGACGAGTATCCTCCCGAGGATCTCGGGGTGATCAGAGCGTCCCCGAGCTGTCCAGCCTGTCGCACCGAAACGCCCCGTAGTCACGCCGCGCGAGCCGTTCGGCAAAGGCTGGGAGGAGCAGACCTGCCTCCTCGGCAAGCTTCCAGGGTGGATTGACCAGCAGCAGCCCGCTCCCGGCAAGGCGCACCCCGTCCGGAGGATCGACCAGCAATTCGGTCCGCAGCAGCGGCCGCCCGCTCGTGCGGCCCACCTCGGCCACGAAGGCATCGACCTCGGCCGGGCTCTTGATCGGATACCAGAAGGCGAAGATGCCGGTCGGCCACCGCCTCAGCGCGTCCGCGAGGCGCTCCGCAGCCCGCTGCAACTCGCCCGGCTCCTCGAAGGGCGGGTCGATCAGAACAAGGCCGCGCCGCTCCTTCGGCGGGATCAGCCCGCGCAGGGCCATCCAGCCGTCGATCCGCATCACCTTGGCGTTCGTCACGGTGTTGAAGCGCTCGGCCAGCACGGCCCCGTCCTCGGGGTGCTTCTCGACGAAGACCGCGCGGTCCGCCGGTCGGAGCAACTCGCGCACGATGGCGGGCGAGCCCGGATAGATCGTCGCGCCGTAGCGCTCCCGAACCGCCGCGAGCACTTCGCGATAGGGGGCGAGCAGGGCCTCCACGTCCGGCCCGAACGGCTCGTCGAGCCGCCCGATCCCGGCGCGCCATTCGAGCGTGCGCTCGGCCTCTTCACCCGCGAGATCGTAGCGCCCGATCCCGGCATGCGTGTCGACGACCCGGAAGGGCGTCTCCTTCAGGCGGAGATGCACGAGAATGCGCGTGAGAAGCGCGTGCTTCATCACGTCCGCGAAGTTTCCGGCGTGAAAGGCGTGGCGGTAGTTCATCGGGAGCGCATGACCGGATCGTGAAGGCGGGGGCGGGAGCCGCCTGCACCCCGCGGATGTTCACAGGCCGGGAGCGCAGGCAAGCCCTCGCCTGTGCCGCATGGCAGAGGAGTACGCCCGATGGCCAAGGAGCTGAAGCCCGGCGACGCGGTGACATGGGACACCAGTCAGGGCGAGACCCAGGGCAACGTCGTCAAGAAGCAGACCTCGCCGACGACCATCAAGCGTCACAAGGTGGCGGCGTCGAAGGACAACCCCGAATACATCGTAAAGAGCGACAAGTCTGGAAAGATCGCCGCGCACAAGCCCGGCGAGCTGCGAAAGGCCTGAGGCCGCACCCGGGGAGGCGGCGCCCCCGCTACGACCCCGTCCCGGAACGCGGGCCGCCCGTGCCGGACGAGCCCAGGCCCGTGATGTCGGTCGTGTTATCGACCCGTTCGTCCGACCAGTTGGGGCCGCGCGCCCGGACGCGCAGGTTGTTCTGCACGTGGATGACACCCGAGACGCTGTCCGCCAGGTCCTCGGCGCGGCGCTTCTCATAGCGGTTCGCGACCGTGCCGCTCAGCGTGACCTCCCGGCCCGAAACGCCGACCTCGATGTCCGAGGCGTCGAGCTGCGGGTCGTCCGTGAGACGGTCGTTGATGTCCTCCAGGATGCGTGCGTCGGAGCGCTGGTAGCTCTTCGGTCCGCGTCCGCGATGCTGGCCGCTGTCGCCACGATCGCGCAGGTCGAGCCGGCGCAGACGGTCGTCGTCGTGCTCGCCGCCGAACCAGGAGGCGATCTCGTCGCCCATGCGGTCGAACCAGCCACCCCGGTCGCGTTCGTCCCGGCGGCCGAACCCACCGGGATCGTCGCGGCCGTCCTGGCTGCGGCCGAACGCCATTTCGCCGACCGAGCGGCCCCGTACGCCGGGGCGCTCCCTGTCGCGAGGCTCTGCCGACCACGGGTCGCGGCCCCGGAAGGCGCGGCGCTCCCGGCCACGCTCGTCCTCCGGCCCGTGGTCGCGGCCGTAGCGCGGCCCGCCATGTCCGGCGCGGTCGTCGAGCACCCAGTCCCGCCCGGGCTCGTCGGGCCGGCCCATGCCGTCGCGCTCGGGGCCATAATCCTGGTAGTCGCGCCCGCCCGGGTAGTCGCGGCTGCCGCGCCCAAACCCCTCGCCGCGGCCGAAGCTCTCGCGGTCGGACCGGGTGAAATGGTCCGCGTCGGGTCCGAGCCGGTCGTAGTCGCGGTGCCGTTCGCCGCCCCGGCGATATCGGTCGCTGCCCCAGCGGTCGTAGCCGGCCATCCTATCCTCCCGAGATGCGATGCATGCCGCTTGCCGCGGGCCCGCGGTGCGGTCTCCCCGGATAACGATCCCGGCACGCGCGCCGTTCCGGCGGGTCGCCGCGGGCGGGCCGGAACGGTCGGCAGACGCCGTCGTTCACCCCCGACACGGGCAGGACAGGGAGTTCAGATGTCCACCAACAAGCACCTCAAAACCGAGAGCCCGAGCGACGCCGACCTGAAGGGCAATCCCGGCATCGGCCAGTCCAAGGGCACGACCATGGCCGGCGAGGACGTTTCCACGATCGCGGGCGAGTCGACCGTGGAGGGCGATGTCGAGAACGAGACGACACCGCAGGGCGGCGTCGACCCCGCGCATACGGGGCGGACGAACCGCTGACGCGAGGCTAGATCGCGGCGGCCCGGGTCGCGCCCGGCCCTGCCACCTCGACCCCGGCCCCGATATACTCGGTCAGCTTGTTGCGCAGCGTGCGGATCGAGATGCCGAGGATCCGGGCCGCGTGGGTCCGGTTGCCGAGGCAATGGTCGAGCGTGTCGAGGATGAGGTCGCGCTCGACATCCGCCACGGTCCGCCCGACGAGCCCGCGCGTGACCGCCTCGGCGGTCTGCACCGCCCGGTCGGCCGGAGAGGCCGCGTTGCCGAACGCGTCGCCCTCCGGGGTGCGGATGTCCTCTGCGTCAATGAGGTCGCCGGCCGCGAGCAGCACGGCGCGATGCATCGTGTTCTCGAGCTCGCGCACGTTGCCGCGCCACGGGTTGCGGGCGAGGAGCCGCTTGGCCTCGAGCGACAGCGAGCGGACGGGCAGGCCGTTCAGGTCCGCGTAGCGCTTGCCGAAGAAGGCCGCGAGTTCGAGCACGTCCGACGGCCGGTCGCGCAGCGCGGGGATGCGCAGGTTCACGACGTTGAGACGGAACAGCAGGTCCTCGCGGAAGGTGCCCTTGCGGGCTTCCTCGGCGAGGTTGCGGTTCGAGGTGGCGAGCACCCGGATATCCACCCGCACGGGCTCGCGGCCGCCAACGCGGTCGATCACGCGCTCCTGCAGGGCGCGCAGCAGCTTCGCCTGCAGCCGCACATCCATCTCGGAGATTTCGTCGAGGAGCAGCGTGCCGCAATGCGCTTCCTCGAATTTGCCGATGCGGCGCGCCACCGCGCCCGTGAAGGCGCCCTTCTCGTGGCCGAAGAGCTCCGATTCGAGGAGGTTGTCCGGGATGGCGGCGCAGTTGACGGACACGAAGGGCTTGTCGCGCCGGCCGGATTTCGCGTGGATATGGCGCGCCAGCACCTCCTTGCCGGTGCCGCTCTCGCCGGTGATCAGCACGGACGCGTCCGAGCGGGCGATCTGCTGGGCGAGCTTGACCACCTTCTCCATGGCCGGGTCGCGCCACACGAAGGAGCGGGTATCGGCCGCCACCGCCTCGATCACGGCGGCGATCAGCTCGGGATCGGGCGGAAGCGGGATGTATTCCTTGGCGCCGGCCTGGATGGCCGCGACCGCGGCGCGCGCATCCGTACCGGTGCCGCAGGCCACGACGGGCGTGCGGATGCGCTCGCTGTCCAGCGCCGCCACCAGCTCCGCGATCGGCAGCGTCACCTCCATCATGACGAGGTCGGCGCCGCGGGTGCGCAGCACGGCGAGGCCCTGCGCGAGGCTGTCCGCCTGGCTCACGGTGGCGCCGCGGCTGATCGCGATCTTGGAGGCCGTGATCAGCTCGCCCGAAAACCGGCCGATGATGAGGAGACGCATGGGAAAATCCGTTCTGCCGGGGCTCAGGCGCCCGGCCTGACGATTTCGGTCATGGTGACGCCGAGGCGGTCCTCGACCAGGACGACCTCGCCGCGCGCGACGAGGCGGTCGTTGACCAGGATGTCGATCGCCTCGCCGACCTTGCGGTCGAGCTCCAGGATCGCGCCCGGCCCGATGGTCAGCAGGTCGCCGACCGGCACGCGCACATGGCCGAGCACCGCCGAGAGGGTCACGGGCACGTGGAGGATCTGCGCCAGGTCGGAGGGGTCGCGCGGCAGCGGCGCGTCCGCCCCGCTCCGCGCCCCGAAGGCGAGGTCTCCTTCGCCGAGCTGCGGCAGGGGAACTTCCGTCGTCATGGCCAGGCCATCCCGTCATTGGGGGCGGTCGCGGCAGCGAGCGCCGTCCCGATTGCGTTTTCGAAGCTCGCCTGGTGGCGTGCGACGCCGCCTTCGGCCCATTCGAGGCGGACGTCGCCGGGCCCGAGCTCGTCGTCACCGATCACGATGATCCGCCCCTCGAAGCCGTTGTCGCGCGCGGTTCGGCGCAGCACGTCCTCCGTGGCGTCGACCAGCAGGGTCGGGACGCGGGCGACCAGATGCGGCACGCCGCGCAGGTGGCCGAACGCCGCCGCTGCGGCATCGGTCACGGCCGCGAGCGGCTGCGCGGCGAGCGCCGAGCCGGCCAGGCGCCGGGCCAGGGTCTCGAAATACGCGAGCGCCTCCGTCTCGACCTGCTCGACGGCCCGATCGGCCGCCGCGAAGCTCGCGGAGGCTTCGGCGGCGAGCCGTTCCACGGCGACCGCGAGACGCCGCTCGGTTTCGGCCGCGGCCTGCCGCCGGCCCTCTTGGACGCCATCCTCGAAGGCGCGCCGAATGGCGGCCTCGCGCGCCGCCTGGTCCGCGGCCTCGCGCTCGGCGGCCTCTTCCCGGCTCGGCCCGCGGAAATCGTCCCCGAACAGGAACTTGCGTGCGGACACCATCAGCCCTGCGCCATCCAGTTGCGCAGCACCGCCGCCGCCTGTTTCGGATTGCCCTGGGCGAGGTCGTTCATGCGCACGACCTGCTCGGCACTGCGCAGGGTGTTGATGGCGGCCTTGCCGGCCTGGGTGTCCGGGACCGGGAGTGCCGGAACGGCGCCGTCGCCCGCGATGGCGAGTTCCGGCTGCCGCGGGGCGAGCAGCGCGGCGGCGGGCGCGATGATCTGCTTCACCATGGGCCGCACCACGAGCAGGAGCACGACCAGCACGAGCAGGCCGATGACGGCGAGCTCGGCCCAGTGGAGCACGTCGTCCTTTGTCGGGTTCATGAGCGAGGCGAGCAGCGAGGGCGTGCCCGCATCGGCGCTCTGCGGAGCCTCCGCGAAGGGCAGGTTCACGACCTCGATCTGGTCGCCACGGTCCTTGTCGAAGCCGATCGCGGTGCGCACCAGCGCCGCGATCCGGTCGAGATCCTCCTTGCCGCGGGGCTGGTAGACCGTCTCGCCGTTCGGGCTGCGCTGATAGATCCCGTCCTCGAGCACGGCGACGGAGAGGCGCTTCACGCGGCCGACCTGCTGGATCTCGGTCCGGGTCGTGCGGGAAATCTCGTAGTTGATCGTCTCCTCGTTCTTGCTCGACTGGGCCTTGGGCTGCGCGGCCTGCTGCTGGTCGCGGGCGCCCGGCAGCTCGTTGCCGACCGTGACCTGGCCCTCGCCGCCGGCCGTGGTGGCGTTCTCGCCCCGCGTCTGC
>JAQGJZ010000140.1 GCA_028290385.1 Enterovirga sp. | reverse complement strand
CGTCTCCATGTTGCCGGTGTCGGGCGCGTTGCAGTTGAACGGCTCCGGCCCGATCGGCGAGCGGCCCATGATCTCGCAGATCTGGCCGTATTCGACGTTGGTCAGCCCGTCCGGGTAGTGCTGCTTGGGCAGGAACAGGTTCCACAACCCGGCCGCCTTCGCCTTTCGCTTCAGCTCTTCCATCACGGGCGGGATCGTCCACCGGTCGGCGGCCTTGGCGACGAAGTCCTCGTATTCGTGCTCGGCTCCGTAGACGTGGTCTTCCATGAACGCGGCGACGCGATCGCGCAGCTCCTCCGCGCGGGAGCTCATCGGCGGGATGGTCACAATGCTCATGGTCAGGCCGCCTTGAAGAGGCCGCCGGCTTCGGCGACGCGGGAGAGGTGATGGTCGGCATCCCCGAAGGCGGCGTCGATCATCGTCATGCGCTTGAAGTAGTGGCCAATCGAGTATTCCATCGTCACGCCGACGCCGCCATGCAGCTGGATCGCCTGCTGGCCGACGAAGCGGCCGGAGCGGCCGATCTGAACCTTTGCGGCCGAGACCGCATGCGAGCGCTCGGCCGGATTGTCCGCGGCGGACATCATGGTGGCGAAAAAGGTCATCGAGCGCGCTTGTTCGATGGCCACGACCATGTCGGCGGCGCGGTGCTGCAGCACCTGGAAGGAGCCGATCGGCACCCCGAACTGCTTGCGAGTCTTCATGTACTCGACCGTCAGGTCACGCATCCGGTCCATGATGCCGACTGCTTCGGCGCAGAGCGCCGCGATCGCTTCGTCGACGACGCGTTCCACGACCGGCAACGCGCCCGCCGGATCCCCGATCGCGGCCTCCGGCCCGACCCGGACGTTGTCGAACGTGATCTCGGCCGCCCGCATCCCGTCCTGGGTCGGGTAGCCGCGGCGGGAGATGCCCGGCGCCTTGGCGTCCACCAGAAACAGGCCGATGCCGTCCCGGTCGCGCCGCTGGCCGCCGGTACGGGCCGTGACGAGAAGCCTATCGGCCGAGTCGCCGTGCAGCACGACGCCCTTCTCGCCGTTCAGGATCCAGCCCTCGCCGTCCCGTTTCGCGGTCGTCGACACGTCGAAGAGGTCGTAGCGGGAGCCGCGCTCCACCTGCGCGAAGGCGAGCGTCGTTTCCCCGGCCGCGACGCCGGGCAGGATCTCGGCCTGCTGCGCTGCGCTGCCGCCATGACGCAGCAGCCCGCCGCCGAGGATCACGGTCGAGAGATAAGGCTCGACCACGATGCCGCGGCCGAAAGCCTCCATCACGATCATGGTCTCCACCGCCCCGCCGCCGATCCCGCCATGCTCCTCGGCAAAGGGCACCGCGAGAAGGCCGAGCTCGGCGAATTGCCGCCAGTTCGCGCGCGAAAACCCCTCAGGCTCCGCGATGAACTTGCGGCGGCTCTCGAAGTCGTAGCGGTCCGCGATGAGGCGGTCGACCGAGTCCTTCAGCAGGCTCTGTTCTTCGGTGAGGTCGAAATCCATGCAATCCTCAGCTTGTCATTCCGGGGCGGCGAAGCCGAACCCGGAACCCACGTTCAGGAGGCCCCACGTCGTCCCGGTCGAACCCGGTCGTGGGTCCCGGGTCTGCGCAGCAGCACTCCGTGCTGCAGCGCGCCCGGGATGACGGCGGCTCACAACCCCAAAATCGCCTTGGCGATGATCTGGCGCTGGATCTCGTTGGAGCCGCCATAGATCGAGACCTTGCGCCAGTTGAAATAGGTCGGCGCGACGGAGGCGGCCCAGTCCGGGCCGATCGGCGGCTCGTTCGGCAGATGCGGCTCCTCGCCCTCCGGCTCCGGGATAAAGGGGAGCGCGTAGGGGCCGACGACATCGAGCAGCAGCTCCGTCGTCATCTGCTGGATTTCGGAGCCCTTGATATTTAGCACGGAGGAGGCCGGATCAGGCTTGCCCTTTTCGCGCGTGCGCTCGGCGGCGACGACCCGGAGCTGCGTCATCTCCAGCGCCTACAGCTCGATCTCGACCGCGGCGAGCTTCTCGCGGAAGCGGGGATTGCGGATCATCGGCTCCTCGCCGATCCGCTCGATCGCGGCGAGCTCACGGATCCGGCGCAGGCGCTCCTTCGAGACGCCGACGCGCGCGATGTTGGTGCGCTCGTTGCCGAGCAGGAACTTGGCGTAATCCCAGCCCTTGTTCTCCTGGCCGACGAGGTTTTCGGCCGGCACCCGGACGTCGTCGAAGAAGACCTCGTTCACCTCCACGCCGCCGTCGATCGTTTGGATCGGCCGCACCGTGATGCCCGGCGTGGTCATGTCGATCAGCAGGAACGAGATGCCCTCCTGCTTCTTGGCGCCCGGATCGGTCCGCACCAGGCAGAAGATCCAGTCGGCGTGCTGGGCGAGGGTCGTCCAGGTCTTCTGGCCGTTGACGACGTAATGGTCGCCCTCGCGCACCGCGCGGGTCTTCAGCGACGCGAGATCGGAGCCCGAGCCCGGCTCCGAAAACCCCTGGCACCACCAATCGTAGAGGTTGGCGATGCGCGGCATGAAGCTCCGCTTCTGCTCCTCGCTGCCGAACGTGTAGATGACCGGGCCGACCATGTTCACCCCGAAGGCGAGCGGGGCGGGCGCCGGAAAGCCCTGCAGCTCTTCAAGGAAGATGTATTGCCGGACCGGGTCCCAGCCGGTTCCGCCGAACTCGACCGGCCAATGCGGCACCGCCCAGCCGTGCCGGTTCAGCGTCTGC
>JAQGJZ010000075.1 GCA_028290385.1 Enterovirga sp. | reverse complement strand
GAACAGCGAGGCCCGGCTCCGCTCGACGAGCGACGTCATCTCCGGCGTCTGCACGAACTGCGCGCCGCGGCTCGCGGCCTCGCGCACGAGCGCCACGGCCGCGTCGCGATTTGCCACCGGGTCTCGCCCGGAGCGCATCCCCGCGCAGGCGGCAACGAAGGTCTGGGCGGTCATGGTTCTGTCCGGCAGGCTTTAGGCTGCCAGGAGCCTATCCAATTCCCCGCGCCGGTCCAACGCATACAGGTCGTCGCAGCCGCCGACATGCTGCTCCCCGACGAAGATCTGCGGCACCGTCGAGCGGCCGCCGGAGCGCGTCATCATCTCGCTGCGCCGATCGGGCTGAGCGCCGATATCGATCTCGTCGAAGGGTGCGCCCTTGTTTTGCAGAAGTTCCTTCGCGGCCGCGCAATAGGGGCACCAGGCCTTGGTGTAGATCGTGATGGGAGGCATGGGCGTCAGTTCGTCCGTTTCTCGACGTGCATCCTTTGGGCGGCAACTTAACCGGGGCTGCCCCGTTCCGAAAAGGCTGCGGCCGGCCCCTGCTCACGATCGCGTGCACCGCGCGCTTCGGCAGAACGTCTCGGTGCGCCGGCCGTTGTTCCGCTCCAAGGAGAGTTGCGGATCATGGAAGCGGCGATGCGGCTGGGCTTTCCCGTCAAGGTGATGGGCCGGTCGGACCTGAAGAGCAACGATTCCCGGCGCTGGCAGAAGAACCCGCACCTCAAGACCTCGCTCGAATATCTCGACGGGATCCTCGACCACCTCGCCCGGCACAAGATCTCGATGTACCGGATGTCATCGGACCTCGCGCCCTACGCGACGCATCCGGACATGCCGCAATTCCACAACATGGTGGCGGAGAGCGACGCGGAACTGCGGGCGATCGGCGACAAGGCGCGCCGGCTCGACATCCGCCTGTCCTTCCACCCATCCCAATACGTGCTGCTCAACAGCCCCGACCCGGTGCTGACGCGGAAAAGCATCTGGGACCTGTCCTCGCAGGCCGAGATGCTGGACCGGATGGGCCTCGGCCCGGAGGCCGTGCTCGTCACGCATGTCGGCGGGACCTATGGCGACATCCCGGGGAGCCGCGCCCGCTGGGCCGAGACCTGGCCGACCCTGCCGGAGCATGTGCGGCGCCGGCTGGTGCTGGAGCACGACGACATCCGCTTCAGCGCCGCTGACGTCCTCTGGATCCACGACCAGACCGGCGTCCGGCTGATCTTCGACTACCAGCATTTCTGGTGCCTGAACCCGGAGCGCCTCGACATGGTCGAGACGCTGCGGCGAATCCTGGCGACCTGGCCGGAGGACGTCCGGCCCAAGGTGCATTATTCCTCGCCCCGCACGGAGCTGCGCGAGCTGAAGCGGCGCGACCGCAAGACCAAGAAGCTCACCAAGGTCCTGCTGCCGCCGATCTGGACCGGGCATGCGGATTTCGTGAACCCGTTCGAGTTCATCCGCTTCATGCGGGACGCCGAGGGCCTGGTCTTCGACGTGATGCTGGAAAGCAAGGCGAAGGATTTGGCGCTCCTGAAGCTCCGGCCCGACCTGCTCCGCTACGCGCCGGACGTGGCCGCCCGGTTCGGCCTCACGGCCTCCGATGCCCCGCTCCTCGAGGCCGAGGAGGCCTCGCTGGAGACCCAGGAGGCTACGGACGGCGAGATGGAGGAAGCGGCCTAGGATGCAACGACGACGCGCGCGAAGGCCAGCACGTCCACGGCTGTCGCCCCGCCCCGGATGAGGGCGCGTGCCGCGGCGTTCGCGGTCGCCCCGGTCGTCAGCACGTCGTCGACCAGCAGCACGCGCTTGCCTGCGAGGTGCGGGCGGGCGCCCGGTGGCACCCGAAAGGCCCCCTGCAGGTTCTCGGCTCGCTGGTTGCGGGTCAGGCCGACCTGGGGGGCGGTGCGCTTCACCCGGAGGAGCAGGGTCGGGTCGCAGGGCTTGCCGTGCCGGGCCGCCACGATGCGGGCGAGCTCCATCGACTGGTTGAAACGCCGTCGCCACAGCCGGAGCCGATGCAGCGGCACGGGTACGATCACGTCCGCCTCCCCCGCGAGTTCCGCGCCCGAGCGGGCCATCATGGCCCCGAGCGCCCGGGCGAGGTCGAGGCGATCCGAATATTTGAGCCGGTGCACGAGCTTCGCCGCGACGGCGTCATAGCGGGCCACGGCGCGGGCACGGGCGAAGACCGGCGGGTCCGCGATGGCGGCCGGCGAGACCAGCGGCATCCCGAGATCGACCGCGAAGGGGGTGCCGAGCCGCTCGCAGAACGGGCGCTCGATGAACCGGATGCCGGCCCAGCACCGGCCGCACAGCGTGTGCGGCTCGCCTGTCGCGGCCCCGCAGCCGATGCAGGTCGGCGGATACACCAGCGACAGCGCCGCGCGTCCGACGCGCGACAGGACGGAGAGACCGGCCGGCACCATGGCGTCCAGCGTAGCCCGCAGGACCCTGCTCCGCGAGAGCCTTCCGCTCCGGCCCGAACGGCGCGATAGACGACGGATGGATTCCTCGGCACCCCGCGTGTTCGACCGCGCCCTCATCCGGCGCCGCCTGTTGCGCGCCGAGCGCACGGGCTTCGCGACCTTTCTGCTCGAGCGCGCGGCCGACGACCTCGTCGAGCGGCTCGGGGCCGTGACCCGCCCTTTCGCGACCGCGCTCGACATCGGAACGCCCGCCCCGATCGCGGCCGAGACGATCCGCCGGGTCCGGCCGGACGCGTTCGTGGCGCGGCTCGCCCCGATTGCCTGGGGAGGCTCGCCGATCCCCGTCGCGATCGGCGACGAGGAAGCGTTGCCGGTCGGGCCCGCATCCATCGACCTCGCGGTCTCCCTGCTGGCCCTGCAATCGGCCAACGACCTGCCCGGCGCGCTGCTGCAGATCCGGCGGGCGCTGAAGCCGGACGGCCTTTTTCTCGCCTGCCTCTTCGGGGGCGACACCCTCACCGAACTGCGCCTCGCCTTCGCGGCGGCTGAGAGCGAACTCGAGGGCGGGGCGAGCCCGCGGGTGGCGCCCTTTGCGGACGTGCGCTCGCTCGGCGGGCTCCTGCAACGCGCTGGGTTCGCGCTGCCCGTGGTCGATCGCGAGACCGTCACGGTGCGCTACGGCAACGCCTTCCGCCTCATGGCGGATCTGCGCCAAATGGGGCTCGCCAACCCGCTGGCCGAGCGGCGGCGTATCCCGCTCCGGCGCCAGACGCTCCTGCGCATGGCGGAGATCTATGCCGAACGCTTTGCCGATCCGGATGGCCGAATCCGCGCCACCTTCGATATGGTGTGGCTGTCCGGCTGGGCGCCGCACGAGAGCCAGCAGAAGCCGCTCCGGCCCGGTTCGGCGCGCGCCCGGCTCGCCGACGCGCTCGGGGTTCCGGAACTCGGGGCCGGCGGCGCGCCAAGGGATGAGGGAGGCGGGACATGACGGCGAGCGACGAGGATCACCCGATCAGGATCGAGTCCAACCCGAATCGCATCCGCGTTGTGCTCGGCGGCACGATCGTGGCCGAAACCACCGGCGCCCTGACCCTGCGCGAGGCGGACCACCCGCCCGTGTTCTACGTTCCGCGCGCGGACGTCGCCCTTGACCTGTTCGATCGCACCGACCGGCGCTCGCGCTGCCCCTACAAGGGCCAGGCGACCTACTACCGGGTGACGGCGGGAGGCTTGGAGCGGCGCGACGCGGCCTGGAGCTACGAGGCGCCGCTGGCGGCGGCACAGGAGATCGCCGGCCACCTCGCGTTCGATCCGAGCAAGGTGGACGCGATCGAGGAGCTCTACTGAGCATGGCCGAGCGTCCCGAGCGGCTGACCCGGGCCGCGTTCCGGCTCTTCCGCCCAATCCCGACGCGCTGGATGGACAACGACGTGTACGGGCACGTGAACAACGTCGTGTACTATGCGTATTTCGACACGGCCGTGAACGCGCATTTGGTCGAGAACGGCGTCCTCGATCCGGCGACGAGCCCGGTCACGGGCCTCGTGGTCGAGACGGCCTGCACGTATTTCGAGTCGATCGCGTTTCCGGAAACCGTGGAAGCCGGCATCGCCGTCACGACGCTCGGACGCTCGTCGGTCACCTACCGGGTCGCGATCTTCAAGGCGGGCGGCGAGCTCGCGGCCGCGCAGGGCCGGTTCACGCATGTCTATGTCGAGCGCGCCTCGGGTCGCCCGGTAGAAATCCCGGCGCCCACCCGCGCCGTGCTGGCGCCTCTGGCCGTCTGACTACCGGCCGCCCACCAGCTCGATCAGGACCGGGATGAGCGGCTCGTCCGCGGGGGGCATCGGATAGGTTCGGAGGTCGGCAGGCTTCACCCATTTCAGCCGCTGCCCTTCGAGCGGCTGCACGAAGCCGTTCCAGCGCCGGCAGGCGTAAAGCGGCATCAGGAGGTGGAACGTCGCGTAGGCGTGGCTCGCGAAGGTGAGCGGCGCGAGGCACGGCTCCTCCACCGTGATGCCGAGCTCCTCCTTCAGCTCGCGGATCAACGTCTCCTCCGGACGCTCGCCGGCCTCGATCTTGCCACCCGGAAACTCCCACATTCCCGCAAGCTGCT
>JAQGJZ010000542.1 GCA_028290385.1 Enterovirga sp. | reverse complement strand
CGCGTGCGGTGGCGCAGGAGCGCCGGGCCCCGCCGCCGGAGCCGCGCGTCGCGCGTCCGCGGCCTGCGCCGGCCCAGGTGCCCGTCTCCACCGCTTCCAGCGCGCCGAAGCCGGCCATGCCTCGGGGCTTTGGGAGCGGCATGGGCTTTTGAGTCAACGCCCCTTCGAGGCGCTTGGCGGACGCGCGGAAGACCGTGGGCAGATCGAGCCGCGGTGACGTGAGACGCCCGGGGCGCGCCGGAAACGTGCCGCTCGCGCGTACTGGACCGCCCGGCGCCTCAGCGGCAGGAGTTCAGTACTCGAAGCGAGTGCCCGCGCGTGTCGACACCCGCAGCAGGTCGCCGCAATTGCCGATCGGCGCGCCGGATCCCGCCGTGCAGGCGAGCACGTCGTTGATGAGCACGCGGCCGATCTCCGGGCACGCGGCGCCGTTCAGGTCGAACGGGACGACCTTGGTCCGCTCGGCCCGGATGTCGGGAAAGGTCAGGCCGATGCGGCGCGTGATCTGGCCGCCGGCGTCGAAGATGAACGTGTCGAGCCGGAGCTCCTTGACGCTGTCAGCCGTGCGGTTCTCGACCACGAAATAGGCGCGGCAGCCGCCGCCGGCAGCTTCCAGCTTGTTCAGCTCGAGCGCGATCACCGGCCCTTGGCGCTTCGCCTGGTCGGCCGGTGCCTGGGCGAGGGCCGGACCGCAAAGAAGCGCGAGGCCGAGCACGGAACAGGCGATGCGGGGGGCGTTCAATGCGGTGCTCTCCAAAACAGCCTGACATGCGGCGCCGAACAGCCGCCGGCCGCTCGTCCCCGAGTGCCCGGCCTCTACCATGGCCGGGCGTCGAATTGAACGCCGGGCCTTGCGCTGGGGCGTGGTCGGGGCGGCCTAGCCCTCGTCGGCGGCAGGCTCGTCCTCATAGCGGTAGAGCTGCCCCCATTCCGGCTGCCAGAGACCGTCGGGGTCGAGCACCACCAGCGCCACCTTGAAATCGTTCGCCAGCTTCACGGCGGAGCGGATCGCGTCCTTGAGGGGCAGCTCTCCGCTGGAAAAATCCTTCGGGAGCCGACCGCCCGTGGCCGCGCGCGGGCACTGCACGATGCCGTATTGCTTCTCGCCCTCGCGGCCGAGCACGAGCGTCATCGCGTCCTCCGCCGGCTCGTCCACCTGCTCGAATCGATTGTCTGCCATTCCGGTCGCCTTCCTTGTAGATGGTCTAAGGCCGATCAGCGGCGAGGCCTCACTTCGAGGTCGATGCGGCCGCGCCGGACGCCGCTCCGGTTTCCGATGCTGAATTCGAAACTCAGCCGGCGGGGAGCCTCGACCTCGGGTAGGACCACGCTGGCCCGGGCTGAATGTGGCTCGACGATCGCAACCGACGGCCCCTCGACCTGCCTGAATTCAACCCGAAGCTGATCGAGATCGCTGCGTGGGTTGTAGTCCGGGGCCTCGGCGATAGGGACCAGTTCGATGAGCGCGAGATCCTGCCCGGACCGCTTCCGGACCACATCGAGCAGGTCAACCCTGATCAGATCCAAGAAGGCCTGACTTTGAGGATCCGGCCGCCGGGCTTGTACCACCCCTGCTCGGGGGAGGGTGTCGGCTTGCGCTGCCCAGAGCTGGACAGCGGAAGCCAGGATCGTCCCGATTGCCGCCAATGCTGCGACAAGGAGAGCCGAATTGCGCATCTCTCAGGCCGGCGCCAGCAGGGCGAAGCGCACCACGATGTACTTCTCCTGGTCGGCCGCACCTCCCGACCCCTTGTACCCGAACAGAATTCCATTCCGGTCCTCGGCGGTTTCCGCGTACCTGGCGTTGTTGACGGTCTGATTGCGGTTGCTCGCCAATTTCATCACGGTCCCGTACGCGGGATCGATCGCGGAGTAGGTCCCGTCACCAGATCGGCCAATCAGCAGAATCCAGTGATCGCCCTCTGACGAGGCGACCCCCTCCTTCTTGGATGCCTTGAAATCAACGTGGCAGGCGATCGGGTTCTTAGTCGATAGATGCCAGTCAATGGCATCGATATACTCCGGCTTGAGTTGGTTGGCGGCGGAGCCTACGCCATCGTAGTCCATTCCAAGAGCGTTAGCGGCCTTGTCCATCACAAGGCTGTAGCCGGAGAATACGCCCGCGCTTGCGAGGATCCGGTTGGCAATCGGAGGCGTGAGGTCCTTAGGCGCGAGGTTCTCAGGCCAGTGCTTGGTTCGGCTCCCGATCAGCGTAGCGGCCATCGCTAGCGTACACAACGCGCAGCCATAGCCGGCGATCGACTTCTCGGCCTGGCTGCCGAGCTTGTCCTTGTAGTTTCCTTGCTTGAACACGCTGAAGCCGGAAACGGTCAGAGGACCCGTCGGTTGCGGCTTGATCGAGGATGAATCCGGGACGTTTCCATTCAGCGCCTTCCATGTCGCGCGACCAGGGTTGACTGTCCCGTCGACGCTCGGACCCGACCACTTGAGAACCGTCTTCTGGAAAGCTTCGATGGCGGCAATCGTCCTTGGTCCGCAGGATCGATCCACGGTCAGCTTTCCGATCCCACTGGCCTTGAAAGCCGCGTTCGCGTCGAGATTGCTGTTGATCAGGCTCTGGATGACGCCCACATCGCTGCTGGGCTTGTTCAGGCCGTACCTGCCGACAGGGTTCTGGATCGACATTCAGGTCCCCCTACTGTTCGCGTGATGTTCGGGATCGTCCTGCAAACCTCTTTGGTGATCGAGCGCCGATCTCTTTCGATTGCCTCCAGGAGGCGCATTGCGGCCCCCTCGGCCAACGGCTCATGCCGCTGGTCGCTCGCTCGGCTCGGGGAGCTGTTCGTTGAGAGCGCCTGGGAAGCCGGCCTCGTTCTCCGGTTCATCTGAGGCGGGCGACGAGGCTTCTTCCGGAACGAGGGATTGCAACTCCGGATCGCTCGCGGAGCGCCACTCATAGGCGAAGGCACCGTCCTTCACCGTTACTCGGGCCTCCCGAAGCTCTTCCTTGGCAAGCGTCCGGTGGAGGAACTCGCGGGAGAGCGCCGGCAGGAGCGTGTTCGTGATGATGTTGTCGATCATCCGGCCGCCCGAATCCGGATCGTTGCAGAGCGACACGATGTGATCGACCACGGCCTCGTCGTAGACGAAGCGCGCGTCGTGGTTCTCGCGGATGCGCCGGCCGATGCGGTCGAGCTGCAGCCGCACGATGCCGCCCAGCATCGTGGGCGAGAGCGGGAAGTACGGGATGGTGACGATGCGGCCGAGCAGGGCGGCCGGAAAGACCTTCAGGAGGTCCGGGCGCAGCGCCTGGGCGAGGGCATCCGGATCGCTCATGTAGCCCGGGTCGCGAGAGAGCTGCATGATCAGGTCGGTCCCGACATTCGAGGTCAGGATGATCAGGGTGTTCTTGAAGTCGATGCGGCGGCCCGTGCCGTCCTCCATCACGCCCTTGTCGAAGACCTGGAAGAAGATCTCGTGCACGTCGGGATGCGCCTTCTCGACCTCGTCGAGCAGGATGACGCTGTAGGGCTTGCGCCGCACGGCCTCCGTGAGCCGGCCGCCCTCGCCGTAGCCGACATAGCCGGGAGGCGCGCCCTTGAGCGTGGAGACGGTGTGCGCCTCCTGGAACTCGCTCATGTTGATGGTGATCATGTTCTGCTCGCCGCCATACAGCGCCTCGGCGAGCGCGAGCGCCGTCTCGGTCTTGCCGACGCCGGACGGCCCGACCAGCATGAAGACGCCGATCGGCTTGTTGGGATTGTCGAGCTTGGCGCGGTTCGTCTCGATGCGCTTGGCGACCATCGCCAAGCCGTGCGACTGCCCGACCACGCGCCGGTTGAGGATTTCCGGCAGGCGCAGGACGTTTTCGATCTCGTCCTTCACCATCCGGCCGACCGGGATGCCGGTCCAGTCCGACACCACGGAGGCGATCGCCTGCTCGTCCACGTGGGCGTAGATCATCCGCTGCTCGGGATCGATCTCCTCGAGGGCCGATGATCGCGCCTTCAGGCTCGCGCGGACGCTTTCGACATCCATCGGGGCGGCGGCGCCGTCGCTCGGGCTCGCGATGCCAGCGCCGTTCCCAAGGCTCGCGCCGTTCGGGGCCGCGGCGCGCTTTGTGATCTGGTCCCGCAGCCCACGGATCTCGTCCACGATGGCCGTTTCGGCCTTCCACGCGTCATCGAGCCTGGCGAGCTTCGCCTCCAGGCCCGAGATCTCCGCCTCCAGCGCGGAGATGCGCTCCTCGTCGCCCACCCCGAGGTCCCGGTCCTTGATCAGCGCCTCCCGCTCGCTCCGCCGCGCGGCAATCGCCACGCGCGTGTCCTCGACCGCGGCCGGGATGGCCGTCTGGCTGATCGCGACGCGGGCGCAGGCGGTGTCGAGCAGGCTCACGGCCTTGTCCGGCAACTGGCGGGCCGGGATGTAGCGGGACGACAGGGTCACGGCCGAGACGATCGCCGCGTCCGAGATGCGGACCTTGTGATGCGTCTCCATCTGGCCGGTCAGGCCGCGCAGCATGTCGCAGGCCTTCTCGACCGAAGGCTCGCCGACCTGGATCGCCTGGAAGCGGCGGGTGAGCGCGGGGTCCTTCTCGAAATATTGGCGGTACTCGGCCCAGGTCGTGGCCGCGATCGTCTTCAGCGTGCCCCGCGCGAGTGCGGGTTTGAGCAAATTCGCCGCGTCGCCCGTGCCGGCCTGGCCGCCGGCGCCGATCAGCGTATGCGCCTCGTCGATGAACAGAATGTTGGGGGTCGGGGACGACTGCACCTCGTCGATCACGGAGCGCAGCCGCTGCTCGAACTCGCCCTTCATGGAGGCGCCGGCCTGCATGAGCCCGATGTCGAGCGCGCAAAGCCGGACGCCCTTCAGTGCCGGGGGAACGTCGCCGGCCGCGATGCGCTGGGCGAAGCCCTCCACGACCGCCGTCTTGCCGACCCCTGCTTCCCCGGTGAGGATCGGGTTGTTCTGGCGCCGGCGCATCAGCACGTCGATCAGCTGCCGGATCTCCTCGTCGCGCCCGCGCACGGGATCCATCTCGCCCGAAGCGGCCTTCGCGGTCAGGTCCTGTGAGAAGCGGTCGAGCGCGGTCTGGCCCTTGTGGCCGGCCGCGTCCGCGCCGGGCGTGCCGGCGGCGATCGCGCCGGACCCGTCCATCGGGCGAAGGTTCTCCTCGTCCGACTTCGACCAGATGCCGCGGTGCTCCGCCGCGAGCGCGTCGACCGGGATCTTGGAGAATTCCTGGCTGATGTTGAGGAGGGCGCGCTTCAGCTCGGTCGACTTGAGCACGGCCACCAGGACGTGCCCGGACCTGATCTGCGTTTCGCCGAAGAACAGCGTGGCGTAGTGCCAACCTCGGTCGAGCATGTCGACCACGACGTTGGAGATGCCGGGCATCTCGGTCTCGTTCTTCCGAAAACCGTCGACCACCCGGGCGATGTCCGACAGGAGCCGCCCGCGATCGAGCTTGAACCGGTCGGCCGTGAGCGACAGGTCCGTCTCGTTCTTCTGCAGCAGGTGGAACAGCCAATGCGCGAGCTCGACGTTCCGGTTGCCGGCGCTCTTGGCGTGGCGCAAAGCCTGCAGGAAGGCCTCGTAGCCGACCCGGTTCAGCTTGCCGGTGACGGTCTCCAGACTGATGTCGGCCATGCTCACCCCCTGCCAATCGGGTCAGGCCATTGCCTGACGGCGTTTGGCGGCCCGTTCCGCCGGGTGGAAGCGCGCATCGCGCCTGTAACCCTGCGCCGGGCCGCTCTCTTTTGCTTGCATCCAGCTCGTGTAGCCGAGCCTGCCGAACCTCCCGAGGCTGATGGGCTCCACTGCCTTGGCGGGCAATGCGAGCTCCAAATCCCAGTCGAGCTCCTGTCCGAGATAGAAGAATACAAGATCTGCGACCGGTTCGCACCTGTCTCCGCTCGGCAAAAAGCGCTCGTATTCCCCTAAGTCCTTTGTGAAGATCAGCAGGCGTATCTTGTCCTCGACGCTGTAGACGCTCGATCCGACGAGCAGGTCGACGCCCAGCCGGGCGTGCTTCTGTCCCAGCCGGGTGCGGTCCTCGACGTCGAAGGTCAGGAACGTGCCGACGAATTCCTCGATTTCGACCTGCACCCGAAACAGACCCGCGACGGCGTTGCGCAGGCGCGTCGCCGACTTCGCGCTCGGGCCGAGCAGCCCCGCGAAGGCCAGCTTCGCGGCATCCGGCACGGAATCGAGATTGCGATACACGGGCGAGCCGAGGCCGATCGTTGTTCCGACATAGCCGGCAAAGCGGTCGAGCTCCGGGCGGTCGTGCTGGGCGATCGGCCGCGCATCGGCCCAGGCCCTGAAGAACAACTGCAGAAAGCGGTTGTTGAACAGGTCCAGGAAGCGGGCGAAGGAATCGTCCCGGCCGAGCCACCAGGCATAGGCCTCGTTGGTGGTGGCGAGCGGGAGCGGCCCCTGCGGGCCGAGCAGCCCGAGAAACTTGACGAAGAGGCGCAGGCGCCCTTCCGCATCGTGATCGACGCGGCTGATGTTCGAGGCCGGGAAGTCGAGATAGGGATCCTCGCCGAGGCGGACGTATTCCTCGCGCAGGGTGGCGCTGTCGCCGATCCGCGGCCGGTCCGGGAAGCTGCGCTCGATCACCCGCAACGCCAGCAGCAGGTCATGCGCCCAGGGCTCGCGTTCGAGGTCGCCGCGGAGGGTCACATCAGCCTCCGCTGCCCAACGCGGGGCGGCCAGCGCATGATCTCGCCGCGCTCGACCGTTCGGATCACCGTCTGGGTGAAGTGGTTCAGGGAGGCGTATTCGGCGAAGAAGCGATCGAGGATGGCGCCGAGCAGGAACGCGCCCGTCCCCTCGAAGGCCTTCTCGTCGAGCGTGATCGTGACCTCCGTGCCGCGCGCGGTGCCGGTGCCCGTGCGCTGGCGCAGGCGGCGGACGACCGCCCGGCTGTCGACGTTGCGGACACCGCGGATCCGGCGCTCGATTGCGGAATCGGTCAGGTCCGCGAACAGGGTCAGCATCTCACGGATCGCCCGTGCGCCGCCGCCGGCGCCGCGCTGCACGATGCCGAGATGGTTCAGCCGCAGCATGTTGATGAGCCGCC
>JAQGJZ010000529.1 GCA_028290385.1 Enterovirga sp. | reverse complement strand
GGGCAGCAGGGTCGAGATCGCGCCGACCCTGGTCAGCCGATAGGGCGCGACCTCGAGCGCAGCCCCGGCGGCCGCGTCCAGCGCCGCCGCGAGGATGCCTGTCGGGACCGCGTAGGGGATGATCTTCACCGTCCCGACCATCTCGCCCTCGACCACGGGCTTGTAGGCCGGCAGCGTGGCGATCGTGACGCTCTCGTCGACAGCATTGATCCGTTCGACAGCGTCTACGTCGACCTGGAGAATGCCGGGCCGTGCGGCGTAAAGGTTCGAGCGGCCAGTGAACGGCCGTTCGACGCGGATCTCCACGCCCCCGACGGCCTCGGCGATGCGCAGGGCCGCCTCGTCCTCGCCGACGTCGTCCGGCTCGAGGCGGACCACGACCACGCTGTCGTGCCCAGCGGCCCCGAGCGCGGCCGCCTGTTCGGCCGTGATCGTCGCGCCCTTGCGGATGACGAGGCCGGGCAGCCTGAGGCTATGCGCGGCGATCGTTCCCGCGGCCTCGCCGGTCGGGACGGGCCCGAACTTCACGGCGTCCGCCGCCGGTCGCGCCTCAGCTCGGAGACGAGCTCGGCGAGGACCGAGACCGCGATCTCGGCCGGGCTCACGGCCCCGATGTCGAGCCCGATCGGCGCATGGATGCGGGCGATGTCGGCCACCTCGAAGCCGGCGGCCTGCAGCCGCTCGACGCGCTTCGCGTGTGTCCGGCGCGAGCCGAGCGCCCCGATATAGAAGCACTCCGCCCGGAGCGCCGCTTCCAGCGCCGGGTCATCGATCTTCGGATCATGCGTGAGGCACGCGACGGCCGTGTACCGATCGAGCCCGCCGAGCCGGGGCAGGGCGTCACTCGGCCATTCCGCCAGCACGGGCACGTCGGGAAAGCGCTCGGGGGTGGCGAAGGCGGTGCGGGGATCGACCACCGTCACGTCGAGGTCGAGCCCCTTCGCCATCGGGGCGAGCGCCTGGCTGATATGCACGGCGCCGATCGCGACCAGCCGCACCGGCGGCATCTGCACGGTCAGGAACAGGCTCTGTCCGTCCAGTTCGATCGCGCCGCTCTTGCCGGTGCGGAAGCGCTCGGCGAGTTCGTCCGCCAGCGGGTCGGCCGCGACATCGGCCTCGCGCACGAGCCGCGCCGCGCCGCTCGCGATGTCGGTGACCAGGATGGCGGCGCGGCGCGCGGCACGCTCGGCATTCAGGGCGGAGAGGAGGGAGAGGTCCATCGGGGGTTACGCGACCTTCTCGACATAGACCCTGATGCGGCCGCCGCAGGAGAGGCCGGCCCGCCAGGCGGTCTCATCGGCGACGCCGAATTCGAGCATGCGCGGCTTGCCGTCGCCGATCACGTCCATGGCTTCGGTGATGACGTCGCCTTCGACGCAGCCGCCCGAGACGGAGCCGAGGAAATTGCCCTCGCCGTCGATCACCAGATGGCTGCCGACCGGACGCGGGGCCGAGCCCCAGGTCTCCACCACGGTCGCGAGCGCCACCTCGCGCCCGGCGCGGCGCCAGGTCTCGGCCTCGTTGAGGATGTCGCTGTCGCTGGAGAGCATGTGTGAACCTCAGACGGGTCTCGGACCAAAGATAATGATCGCGGCCCCCGCGAGCGAGAGGCCCGTGCCGAGGAGGTCCCAGCGATCGGGCGAGAACCCCTCGACGGCACGCAGCCAAACAAGCGAGGCCGCGATGTAGACGCCGCCATAGGCCGCGAAGGCGCGCCCCGCCGCATCCGCCTCGACCAGGGTCAGGAGATACGCGAACGCGGCGAGACAGGCGAATCCGGGCAGCAGCCACCACGAGGGCGCGGACAGGCGCAGAACCGCCCAGACCGAGAAGCATCCGGCGATCTCGGCGAGCGCCGCGACGCCGTAGATGGCGAGGGCGCGGGTCATGCGCTGGCGGCGGCGCGGAGCCAGCGGGCCGGGTCGGCGGCACGGTCGCGCTCGCGCCCGAGCGCCCGGACCAGCCCTTCCATGGAGCCGAGATTGTGGATCGGCCGGAAGGCATCGACATGCGGCAGCATCGCCCGGATGCCGCCCGCCCGCGCTTGGAAGGCGTCGAAGCGCAGCAGCGGGTTCAGCCAGATGAGCTGGCCGCAGGAGCGGTGCAGGCGGTCCATCTCGAAGGCGAGGTCGTCGCCGACCTCGCGCTCCAGGCCGTCGGTGAAGAGCATCACGACAGCGTTCTGGCCGAGCACGCGGCGCGACCAGAGCCGGTTGAATTCGTGCAGGGCGGGCGCGATGCGCGTGCCGCCCTCCCAATCCTTCACCCGGGCGGAGGCGCGGGCCAGCGCGTCGTCGGGATCGCGGTGGGCGAGCTCGCGCGAGATGTTGGTGAGCCGCGTCGCGAAAACGAAGGAATGCACGCGGCGCCGCTTCTCGGTGAGCGCGTGCAGGAAGTGCAGGAACAGGCGCGAATATTCCGCCATCGACCCCGAGATATCGACGAGCGCCACCAGCGGCGGCGGCCGCTCGGCGGGCGAGCTGAAGGCGAGGTCGATTGAGTGCCCGCCCGTCCGCAGCGACCGGCGCAGCGTGCGCCTGAGATCGACGGTCCCGCCGCGCGGGTCGGCCGTGTGCCGGCGCGTGCGGCGCCGGTCATCGGGGAGCACCAGCGCCTCGATCAGGCGCTTGGCCCGGGCGATCTCGGCGGCGCTCATCTGGGCGAAATCCTTCGCCCGCACGATGTCGCGGTCCGAGGCGGTGAGCCGGGCGGAGACCTCGCGCTCCTGCGGCTCCTCGGCGGTCGGACGCGCCTTGGGCCTGACCGCATCCATGACGCGCGTCTCGCCCGGCTTCGGCTTGTCGGTACGTTTGTCGGCGGGCGCGATCGGGGACATCTCGGCGATCAGCTTCTCGACCAGCCCGCGCCGGCGCCAGAACAGCCGGAACGCCGCCTCGAAGACCGGGCTCTGCTCGTGCCGGGTCACGAAAACCGCGTGCAGCGTCCAGTACAGGTCCTCGCGGCTGCCGAGCCC
>JAQGJZ010000524.1 GCA_028290385.1 Enterovirga sp. | reverse complement strand
CATCCCCGCCGTGCTGCCGACCGCGATCGCCCACACGAGCGGGCTGATCTCCTCCCCGGCCATGGAAAGGCTGCTCGCCGCGGCGCGCGACGATTACGATTACATCGTGGTGGACCTGCCCCCGATGGTGCCGGTGGTCGACGCGCGCGCCGCGGCCCACCTGATGGACGGCTTTCTGCTCGTCATCGAATGGGGAAAGACCTCGCCCGAGGTGGTCACGGAGGCGGTGCAATCCGCCGAGGTCGTCCGCGAGCGCATCATCGGCGCCATCCTCAACAAGGCGAACACGCACGTGCTGAAGCGCCTGGAGGCCTACAAGGGCGCGAATTACCACCGCTACTACGCCAGCTACCAGCGCGGCTGAGCTTTCGGCCGGCAGGCGGAGATCGAGCAAGTCACCCCCGATGCGGCAGACGGGACGGTTCGGATGTGCGGATTGTGCGGCGTCTTCACCTATGGCCGCGATGCGGGGCCGGACCCAATGCCGGGCCTGCTTCGCATGTGCGACGCGATGCGGGCCCGCGGCCCGGACGGCAACGGCACCTGGCGCTCGCCGGACGGGCGCCTGACACTCGGGCACCTGCGGCTCGCGATCATCGACCTGTCGCAGGACGGGGCCCAGCCCTTCGTCACCGAAGACGGGCGCTACACGATCGTCTTCAACGGCGAGATCTACAATCACGCCGAACTCCGCCGTCGCCTCGCCCAGGCCGGCACCCGCTTCCGCTCGCGCTCGGACACGGAGGTGATCGTCGAGCTCTATCGCCGGCACGGCCCCAGCGCCTTCGCGATGCTGGGCGGCATGTACGCCGTCGCGCTGTGGGACGAGGCCGAGGGTGAACTCGTGCTGGCGCGCGATCCGTTCGGCATCAAGCCGCTCTACCTGGCCGACGACGGCGGCACGCTCCGCTTCGCCTCCCAGGTGAAGGCCTTGGTCGCGAGCGGCGACGTCGACCTGGCGCCGGACCCTGCCGGGCAGGTCGGGTTTTTCGTCTGGGGCCACGTGCCCGAACCGTTCACGCTCTACCGCGCCATCCAGGCCTTTCCGCCCGGGCATCACCAGACGTTTTCGCGCGCCGGAGCGCGTCCGCCGGTCTGTTTCGCGAGCGTCCGAGACACTCTGGCCAGGGCCGAGGGGCGAGCCTCCGCCGCGCTCGTCAGCGCCCGGAGCACGGTGATCCGACGGGCCGTCGGGGACAGCATCCGTCACCACCATGTGTCCGACGTCCCGGTCGGGATCTTTCTGTCGGCGGGGATCGACTCGACCGCCATCGCCGCGGCGTCGTGCGAGCAGGTCGGGCCGGGCTGCACGACCTTCACGCTGGGCTTCGAGGAGTTTCGCGGCACCGCGCGGGACGAGACCGTGCTCGCCGAAGCGGTCGCGCAACGGCTCGGGACCGCGCAGGTCACGCGCTGGGTGCGGCCGGAGGATTTCGGGCAGGTCTATGACGATTTGCTCGGCGCCATGGACCAGCCCTCGATCGACGGCGTGAACACCTACCTTGTGTCCAAGCTCGCCGCGGAAGCGGGGCTCAAGGTGGTGCTCTCCGGCCTCGGGGGCGACGAGATCTTTGGCGGCTATCCCAGCTTCCGGGACGTTCCGCGGCTCGCGCGGGCCGCGTCCCTCATTCCGGCCGCGCGCCGCATCGGGCCTGCCCTGCGGGCCGCCACGTCCGAATGGATCGGGCGGTTCACGTCGCCCAAATATGCCGGGCTGCTGGAATACGGCCCCGGTCTGTTCGGGGCCTACCTCCTGCGCCGGTCGCTGTTCATGCCCTGGGAATTGCCGCGCATGCTCGATCCGGATCTCGTGGAGGCCGGACTGGATCGCCTGCAACTCGTGGAGCGCGGCGAAGACTCGATCCGCGGCATCAGGAGCCCGCACGCGGCCGTCACCGCGCTGGAGCTGACCCACTACATGCGCAACCGCCTGCTGCGGGATGCCGATTGGGCCAGCATGGCCCATTCCCTGGAGCTCAGGGTGCCGCTGGTGGATTGGGCGCTCTTCGAAGAGCTTGCGCCCCTGATCGCCGGACCGCTGCCGCCGCGGAAGGCAGACCTGGCGAACGTGCCGGCCGAGAGCCTGCCGCGCGACATCGCCGAGCGGCCGAAGACCGGGTTCGAGGTGCCGGTCCGCGACTGGCTGCAGCGGGGCGCCCGCGCGGGGCTGCCGGCCGCCCGAGGGCTGCGTGACTGGAGCCGCACGATCCACCGCTCCTTCGTGCCCGCATGATCGCTGACGGCAGGCTTTCGGAGGGCCTGCGCGACCCGGCCGTCGCTGCCGCGACCGGTGAGCCACCCGCCGACCTTGCCGTGATCATGCTCGCCCACAACGAGGAGCGGCATCTCGGCCGCGCGCTCGATGCGCTCGCGCCGGTCGCGCGCGAGATTTTCGTGGTGGATTCCTTCTCCACCGACAGGACGGTCGAGATCGCGCTCGCGCGGGGCGCGACCGTGCTCCAGAACCGTTTCGTCAACTACGCCCGGCAGTTCCAGTGGGCGCTCGACACTGCGCCCGTGACCAGCGCGTGGGTGATGCGGCTCGACGCCGACGAGGTGATCGAGCCGGATCTGGCGGCCGAGATCCGGGCCAGGCTCCCTGTCCTGCCGGCCGGCATTCAGGGCGTGGTGCTCAAGCGCAAGCACATCTTCATGGGACGCTGGATCCGGCATGGCGGCCGCTATCCGCTGCTGCTCCTGCGCATCTGGCGGCGCGGTGCCGCGCGGATCGAGGACCGCTGGATGGACGAACACATGGTGTTGAGCCACGGCCGCACCGTGACCTTTGCGGGCGGCTTCGCGGATCACAATCTCAACGACCTGACCTTCTTCACGGACAAGCACAACAAGTATGCCACGCGCGAAGCGATCGACGTCCTTGCCGCGCGCCACGACCTCTACCGCCGCGATCTTGGGCTGACGGAGCACGACCGGCTGGCCCAAGCCAGCTGGAAGCGGGCGATCAAGGAAGGCGTCTACAACCGGCTGCCGTTTCAGCTCGGGCCGGCCGCCTTCTTTCTGTACAGGTACATCGTCCAGCTCGGCTTTCTCGATGGCAAGCCGGGGCTCGTCTATCATTTTCTTCAGGGGTTCTGGTACCGATTCCTGGTCGACGCGAAGGTCTACGAGCTCGAACAGGCGATCGCGGGGATCGACGGGCGGGACGCGATGTTGGCGGAGATCTCGCGCCGCACCGGCCACCGCGTCGGCGAGGTCTCAGGGTGAGGTCGCGAGAAGATCGCGCGTGATCCGCAGGAGATTTCGCCGAAAAGCCTCGCCGGCATAGACCGTCTTCGTCTTGACGAGGCCGGTCTCGCCGAGCTGGCGCGCCAGCGCGGGCTCGCGCAGCAGCGTCTCGATCGCGCCCGCCAGCGCGCCAATATCCGCCCCATCCACCAGCAACCCGTCACGGCCGTGCTCGATAACTTCGGGCGCCGCCCCTTCGGTGCTGCCGATCACGGGCAGCCCCCTCTGCCATGCTTCGAGATAGGCGATGCCGAACCCTTCCCCGGTCGACGGAAGCGCGAACACGCTCGCCCGGGCGTAAGCCGCCGCGAGATCCTCGTCGGAGACTTTCCCGAGAAACCGGACGCGGTCCGCGATGCCCTGCGCGTCCGCCAGCGCGACCAGGACAGGGCGAGCGTCGCCATCGCCGACGATGTCCAGCCGCAGCGACGGAAACGCCGCCGCAAGCTGCGCGACGGCCAGGATGACCTTGTCGACGTTCTTGTACGGCTCCGACGCGCTGAGGCGCGTGACCACCAGCACGGTTGCCGCATCGGCCCTGTCGGCCGGGCGGGCCACCGCGGGGAGCGGATCGACCGCGTTCGGCAGCAGCCGCACCCGCCGGGCGGGATACCGAAAGGCGCGCTGAAGCTTCGCGGCCGTGAAGCTGCTGACGCAGGCGACCCGTGTTACGGCAAAGCGCATCATCAGCCGGTGGTGCAACCGCACCGGCCGCACGCCTGCGTCGCCCCACACCTCGATCCCGTGCGCGAACATCAGGATCGGCAGGCGAGGCCGGATGACCCTCGCCAGAACCGCCACGGGAAGCAGGGCGACATGGTCGATCGCCAGAAGCCTGGCCCGGCGCGCGGCCCGCAGCGTCGCGAGCACGAAGGCGAGCTTGCGGCCACCGAAACCCCGCAGCACGCCCCCTCCCGGGAGATCAGCGCTCCGGTCCTCGAGCACATGGACCTCGAGCGCCGCGGCCGGGTGGGCGTCCGCCAGGCTCCCGACCACCCGCTGGTTGAAGCGCTGAATGCCGCCGAGGCGCGAATGCAGCGTCAAGGCTGAAAAGAGCACGCGATCTCTCTTCATGGTGCATTCGCCACAAGCAACGCCGCGGACGGACCAGCATAGCAAAGTCCAGCCACACGGAAACGTTGAGGTTCAGCCCCCGCGTGTTCTGGATCCGCTCACCGTGGGCGCGCGGGCAGCGCGCAGAAGGCGCCCGTCGATGATGGCGAGCCCGATCCCGATCAGCAGCATGCCGACGAGTTGCCGGGCCTCCATGGCCTCGCCCAGAAAGGCGGCCCCAAGCAGGATCGCGCTGACCGGAATCAGGAACGTGACCAGCAGGAGGTTGGTCGCGCCCGCACGCTCCAGGATGCGGAAGAACAGAATATAGCCGAGCGCCGTAGACAGCGCCGCCAGCGCGAACACGGCCGCCCAGGCCGACATGCCGGGCATCGGCAGGCTCCAGGGGCGGTCGACGAGGAGGGCCAGGGGGAGAAGCAGCACGGCCGAGAGGGTCACCTGCCCGGCCGCGGTCTGGATCGGCGTGATGCCGAGCCCGGCAAAGCGCCTGCCCCAGACGCCGGACAGGGCATAGCTCAGCGCCGCGAGCAGGCACGCGGCCTGCGCGGCGAGCTCGCCGCCGAAGCCGGACAGGGCCGCCGGGCCGAGCATGACCACGACGCCGCCGAACCCGAGCAGTACGCCCGCCAGGCGCGGGACCGTGAGGCGCTCGTCGGCCGTGAAGGCATGCGCGACCAGAACCCCGAAGAGCGGCGTCGTCGCGTTGAGGATCGCGGCTCCCCCGCCGCTCAGCCGCATCTGCGCCCA